>CAJXNM010000002.1 GCA_913057135.1 uncultured Halieaceae bacterium | reverse complement strand
CCCCGTGTGGCGAACGACGCAGGGCATGCGCTTATGTTGACTAGGTGCTAGGACTGCTCTTAGGACCGGCGTCAGCATTGCTTGAATCTCCTACGCCCTCGGCTACCTGTTTTAAGGCTTTTCCTATGGCATCGGGGCTTGGCATTAGCGTCATAAAGCTATGCTTGCCCATCATACTCAAGTCGGGGAAGTGAAGCGCCATTCGGTAGCGCATGTGCAGCGCCGATACATTGCCGTTTCGAATGAGGATCTCATAGGGCAAATAAGCCGTTTGCCGAGGTGACTGAAAGTCAACCACCGACATTTGATAGCTGTCATCCCAGTACTTGTTGTCGTCATCTCCGCCGCCACTCATGGCCACTCCCAATAACAGCGTATCACCGTCTAGATTCAATCGATAAATTTCAGTGACTCCGTTACTAGCATCCGCAAGGCCCGCACTCACCGCAGCAACGGCTTGTGCTTGCTCGGGGTATTGGGCTAAGTCGTAGGTATCGTCAACGCGCTCCATACCAAACATGTAGCGGTATTTGCCTAGGGATTTGGCGGTTAAGCCTTTGTTCGATCCGAAGGTCGTTTCAGTGCCCAGACTGGACGCTAAATCGTTCGTGACGTGGTCAAGGGATTGTTCCAACCGGTAAGCCGCAGCTAGATAAGGTGGGTTTACATAACTCACCTCTGTAACGTCGCCGTTCTCGGTGATGGCCACACGCAGTGCCGCAATCCACACGCTGGTGTCTGTTTCTAGCGCCGCTGTTTGAAGATCACGACGCGTTATGACGAGCACCGCGGCGCTCGCATAGGGTCGGTATTCCCCGATGACCCGGAAGTCACTGTCCGTAAGACGTTCATAGGTGTCGCTAACCACCTCTTCAAAGGGCGCATCGGTTTGACTGGCCATCACAAAAGGTTTGAGTCGGTCTTGGGCCTGCACCCAAGACGCCATAAGCAATGTGGTGGTTATGAGTGCAAAAAATTGCAGGATGGGATTACGCATAATGTTATTTCCTTATTCTTATCTGGAATGACAATTTTGATCGGTCTACCGCCGAAAGCAACCCCCTCAACGACTAAGCTAGCAGTGTTGTAACTGTCGCACTCGCTCTATACTGGCATTCTCTACATCACCCGGAGACAGTGTGTCGCCAAAACCTCGCCAATCCCGTGGCCGCCCCGCAGATCCTTACTCTAAGCGCGAGGCTGACCGTTATGACAAACCCATTGCCAGCCGCGAACTGATCCTTGAGTTTTTAGACAAGGCGGGCACCCTGCTAACCCTCTCAGCCTTGGCCGATGCCCTGGGCTTATCTGATGACGACGACCTTGAGGCGCTGCGTCGTCGCGTCAGTGCTATGCAGCGTGACGGCCAACTGCATATCGATCGTCGGGGCCGCATCGGGCTGACCGAGCGATTTGATCTAGTGCGCTGTCGTGTCATCGGACATCGTGATGGCTACGGCTTTGCCCAGCCACTAAACGATACATCGAAAAGGGGTGATGATCTCTTTTTGTCGGCAAGAGAAATGCAGCGGGTGTTTGACGGTGACGAGGTGCTCGTGGCTCAGATTGGTACCGATCACCGTGGTCGCGCAGAGGGCAAGATTGCCGAGATATTGCAGCGGGCGGTCACTGAATTGCCCGGTCGTTACATGGAAGAGAGCGGCATAGGGTATTTGATGCCCTACAACAACCGCATAAGCCAGCACATCTTGATCCCGCCAAAGTGCAAAGCGGGTGCTAGATCGGGGCAAATGGTATCTGTGCGCATCACCGATTATCCAACCGCCGTGCTGGGTGCAAAAGGTGAGATTACCGAGATTCTTGGGGATCACCTGGATCCTGGTTTAGAAATCGATATTGCTATTCGGGCGCATCAGATACCACATCAATGGCCCGATGATGTGCTGCGTGAAGCCGGAGCCTTACACGATGAACCCACTGACGCTGACAAAGCTCACCGGGTGGATGTGCGTCACTTGCCCTTCGTTACCATCGATGGCGAGGACGCGAAAGATTTTGATGATGCCGTGTATTGTGAACAGGACGATACCGGTTTCCGATTATGGGTAGCCATTGCCGATGTGTCGCATTACGTGGCACTGGGATCGGCGCTCGATAACGAGGCTGCCACCCGCGGAAACTCGGTGTATTTCCCCGAGCGTGTCGTCCCGATGTTTCCTGAAGTGCTGTCCAATGGTTTGTGTTCGTTAAAACCCAAGGTTGACCGGCTGGCCATGGTCTGTGAGATGCGTATTGACCCGGCTGGTGACTTGCTGGATGCGCAGTTCTACGAAGCGGTTATTCATTCCCACGGCCGTTTGACGTACACCGCCGTTGGCCAAGTGATTGAGGAAGGTTGGCACGAGCACGTTGAACCAGACTTATATCCGCACATTATGCGCTTACACGCCTTGTATCGCTGCCTGCGCAATGCGCGCAGTCATCGAGGTGCTATCGATTTTGAGACCGTTGAAACCCGTATCCTATTCAATGACGAACGTAAGATCGAAGCCATTATCCCTGTGCAGCGCAATGACGCGCACAAACTCATTGAAGAGGCCATGTTAATCGCCAATGTGGCCACGGCTCAGTTTTTACTCGCACAACAATTGCCTATCGTTTTTCGTGTGCACGATGGTCCCAGTGCCCAGCGGCTTGAGAATTTGCGCGCTTTTCTCGGGGAGTTATCCCTCGAGTTAGGGGGTGGGGAGGCACCCACCCCCAACCACTACCAGCAAGTGCTCAGCCAGATTGCCGAGCGCGACGACGCAAGTGTGATTCAAACCATGATGCTTCGATCGTTGAGCCAAGCCGTTTATGACCCCGAGAATCGAGGCCATTTTGGCTTGCACTACGACGCCTATACCCACTTTACGTCGCCCATTAGGCGCTATCCGGATTTGCTGGTACACAGAGCCATTCGGCATTTGATTCGATCTAAAAAAGCCAATGACCAAGTTCGTCGGGTCGCTGGCGCAAAAGCGCTGCCAAAAGCTCAGATATTCCCCTACACCGATGTTGAAATGCTGCAGCTGGGTGAGCATTGCTCGATGACCGAGCGTCGCGCCGATGATGCCACCCGCGAAGTACAAGCATGGCTCAAGTGTGAGTTTTTGCGCGATAAAGTCGGTGAAGTCTACAGCGGGGTCATTACCGCGGTGACGTCCTTCGGGGTATTTGTTGAATTACGCGATCTCTATATCGAGGGTTTGGTGCACATCAGCGCGCTGCCAGGAGACTATTATCACTTCGACCAGGCCAAGCAGCGTTTAGTGGGTGAGCATTCGCGCAAAGTGTTCCAGCTAGGTGGTGTGGTGACAGTTCGTGTGGCCCGCGTTGATCTGGACGAGCGTAAGATCGACCTTGAGATGGACGGCGATAGTAGCGCGGGTAATCGACCTGCGCGGACAAAACGCGCAACTCAGGCTGTTAAATCGAAGGGGCGCGCTCGCTCGGGTGTCGCTAATGTGCCCGCCAAAGGGGACGCCAAAAAAAGCAAGCAGGGCAAGGGGACCGCGCGCAAAGGCCGTAAGTCGGCGGGTGGTAAAGCATCATCGAAGGGCAAAAAACACTGATGGCTGCCGAGGAGTGGATATACGGGTTTCACGCGGTCGAGAGTGTTTTAAAGCGCGAGCCTAAACGTATCCTGAAGCTTTGGTTGCAGGTGGATCGTCGGGATAAGCGTATTCAGGCGGTTGAATCCCTCGCGCAAAATCAGGGAGTTGGGCTGCAGCGTGTGGCTCGATCTCAGCTGGACGGCACGGTTGATGGACGTCATCAGGGCATCGTTGCGCGTGTGTCGACCCGAGAGCTCGATCTCGTGTTAGATGAAGCGGGCTTGGATGCGTTGCTCGCCTCTGTGGCTAATCCCTTGCTGCTGGTGCTTGACGGTGTCACTGATCCTCATAATTTTGGCGCCTGTCTACGCAGTGCTGATGCAGCGGGTGTGACTGCCGTTGTGACGCCAAAAAACAACAGCGCTGATTTGTCTCCCGTGGCGATTAAGGTTGCATGTGGCGCAGCGGACACCGTGCCTATTGCCAGGGTAACGAACTTGGCAAGAACCTTGGCTCGAGTGAAATCGGCGGGTCTTTGGGTGGTGGGTACCACCGGCGACACCGACAAAAGTCTTTATCAGCAGGATTTGTCCGGTCCTGTAGCGATTGTTATGGGTGCCGAGGGGGATGGCATGCGTCGCTTGACCACGGAGCAGTGCGATTTTCTGGTGGCGTTACCTATGATGGGTTCAGTGAGTTCCTTGAACGTCTCGGTGGCTACGGGGGTCTGTTTGTTTGAGGCTCTGCGCCAGCGGCAACTCACGCACCCCTGAGTCGCCTCGTCCCGGGTGCTTGGACCGCGGTGACTCCGCGGGAGGGATTTGCAATGTCCATCAGGGCTATGTAGACTCCGCGCCTCTGAAAATTAGACGAACCCAAGGGTTCATCTCCTTGCTGTACTGCACTGGCAGGCAGCTTAACCCGTAAGGAGTCCGCGCGTGCGACACTACGAAGTTGTGTTCCTGGTCCATCCTGACCAGTCAGAACAAGTTCCTGGCATGATTGAGCGCTACACCAGCGTCATCACTAAAGATGGCGGTCAGGTGCACCGTCTCGAAGATTGGGGACGCCGTCAATTGGCGTACCACATCAATAAAGTGCACAAAGCACACTATATCCTCATGAACGTTGAAGCCTCCAACGAGGCGATGGAAGAGCTCACGACCACTTTCCGTTACAACGACGCCGTGATCCGTAATTTGGTGATTCGTCGCGATGAAGCTATCACTGACGAATCTCTGATCATGAAGGCTGAAAAGGAAGATCGTGAGCGTAAATCGCGTTATCAAGAGCGTCAGGCAGCCGATGCCAAGCGCGACGACGCGACCCCATCCAATGATGACGCAGAGGCCGATGCCGAAGCTGACGACAACAGCGAGGACTAATTGATGTCACGTTTTTTCCGTCGACGTAAGTTTTGTCGGTTCACTGCCGAAGGCGTAAAAGAGATCGATTACAAAGATCTCGACACCCTCAAGCAGTACATCACCGAAACTGGAAAGATTGTACCCAGTCGTATTACCGGTACTAAAGCAAAGTATCAGCGACAGCTGGCTACGGCAGTTAAGCGCGCTCGATACTTGGCGTTATTACCGTACACAGATTCACACCAGTAACGACACACGATGCGCGGCCTCGCAGCCTTCATAATGCGTGGTCGCTGGCAGGCGCTGGCGGTTGCGGTGCTGGGGGCCAGCAGCATGTTGTTCGGCTGGTTGAGCGCGGCAGCTGTTGCCTTAGTGACCCTTAGAAAGGGGCCTAGCGAAGGCACTTGGTTGGTCTTGTGGGCGGCGCTGCCGGCGTTACTCGTCGCCTATGTAAGTGGTGACGCGAGTACCTTACTGCTGCTAATCGGCACTTACCTGTTAGCGCTGGTGTTGCGGGTGTCAGTAAGTATGGCGCTTGTGGCACTGACAAGCGCCTTGGTTGGGTTGGCGTCTGGAGCGGGCTTGCTGTTGTTCAGCCCCGATTTCTTGGCCCAATTGGTTGAGTTGTTTACGCAAGTACTCGATCAGCTCGAGGCCAGTTGGCAGGAAACGGGCGCGGGCGCACCCGCTTTTCCACGACCAACGGTTGTACAAGTGGCGGGCATATTGGCGGCGGGAAACGCCGCCATGTCCATGCTCAGCGTCCTGTTAGGACGTTGGTGGCAAGCGACCCTTTACAACCCGGGTGGATTTGGTAGTGAGTTTCGCAGCTTGCGTTTGCCGCCGGTTTGGACCGGGGTGCTGGCGCTAGCTGCAGCTGGCCTATGGATGAGCTCACCGCTGCTTGTAGGGTGGGCCGCGGTGGTGATGGTGCCACTAACATTCTGCGGTTTAGCTTTGGTACATAACTGGGCTGCGGTGAAAGGTTATGGCAGCGGCTGGCTAACGGCGTTTTATGTCGTGTGGGTCGTGTTTGACCCTAGTAAAGCTTTGCTCGTGGGCTTGGTGGTTATCGATGCCCTCTTTGATTTTCGCTCCCGCTGGGCGTCTGGCGGTAGCAACGGGTCGACGTAGCGATCTGCGCGATCTCTCATTCACGTGTAATCGGGCATGCCCGACAACAAGGAACGATAGCGATGGACGTAATACTGCTGGAAAACGTGGGCAGTCTTGGAAGTTTAGGCGACAAGGTAGCTGTTAAGCCCGGCTACGGCCGCAACTTCCTGATTCCACAGGGTAAAGCTGTACCTGCGACAGAGGAAAATGTGGCAGTGTTTGAAGCCCGTCGGGCGGAGCTCGAAGCGGCCGCTGCTGCCACACTAGAGGCTGCCCAGAAGCGAGCCGCAGCCATTGAGGCGCTCGAGCGTATCGAAATTGCGGCTACTGCCGGTGATGAAGGTAAACTATTCGGCTCAGTGGGAACCCGCGATATTGCCGACAGCCTGACCCAGGCGGGTGTCGAAGTAGATAAGTCGGAAGTCCGCTTGCCTGAAGGTGTTATTCGCGAGACCGGCGAATACGAAGTGATGTTGCAGGTTCACGGCGAAGTGACCGCGACCATTACGATTGCGGTAGTGCCCGAGTAACAGCTAGTTAGTTCAATCGTCGTCGAGACGCATAAGCCATTCTCGGCGGCGTTTTCTGCGCTATCCTGTGCTACCACAGAGCAGAAAGTGCGACATAACGGTATGCTGGTTACATCATGACTGAGCGAAGTGAAGCTGCCGGCTACAGCCCGGGTGCCGATACCGATATTGCTCGCATTCGGATGCAACCACATTCGATTGAGGCGGAGCGGTCGGTCATCGGCGGTTTGCTGTTGTCCTCCGATAGCTGGGATGCCATTGCCGAGCTGGTCACCGCGGGGGATTTTTACCGGCCAGAGCACCGCGCGATTTTTCGACAGATAGCCGCCCTTATCGATAGGGGTGAACCCGTTGACGTTATTACGGTTGCAGACCGCTTGCTGGCAACCGGAGAGCTAGAGTCATCGGGTGGTCATACCTACCTTGCTGAGCTCGCTGAAAGCACGCCCACAGCCGCCAATATTCGTGCCTACGCGACAGCGGTGCACGAGCGCGCCGTCTTACGCAAGCTGATTTCCGCCGCCCACGATATTGCTACCACCGGTTACCAGCCAGAAGGGCGCTCTGCGGAGGAGTTGCTCGACGAAGCCGAGCGCCGAATTATGCAGATTGCTGAGGATGGCCCCAAGACCGGTGGTCCCCGAGGCATGGAGCCGCTTCTCACGGGCGCCCTTGAGCGAATCGAAGAGTTATTTAACTCCGGTGGTGACATCACAGGGCTCACGACTGGCTTTATTGATCTCGACAAGATGACCTCGGGTTTGCAGCCGTCAGACTTGGTGATCGTTGCGGGTCGTCCATCGATGGGTAAAACCAGTTTCGCAATGAATTTGGTGGAGAACGGCGCTTTTGGCACTGACCGACCGATTCTGGTTTTTTCCATGGAAATGCCAGCCGAACAGCTAGTTATCAGAATGCTGTCGTCCATGGGACGTATCGATCAGACCCGTGTACGGACCGGTAAATTGGAGCAGGAGGACTGGCCTAAGCTGTCCGCCGCCATGGCTAAACTCAAAGAAGCGCGGGTGTTCATTGACGATACCCCCGCTTTAACACCCACTGAATTGCGCAGTCGTGCCCGTCGTGTCGCTCGAGAGCACGGTGCTCTTGGCATGATCATGGTCGACTACTTACAGTTGATGCGTGTTGCTGGTGCCAATGAAGGCCGCACCGCGGAAATTTCTGAAATATCGCGAAGCTTGAAGGCCATCGCAAAGGAATTTAAGTGCCCAGTGGTGGCGCTATCGCAGCTAAATCGCTCCCTCGAGCAGCGTCCCAACAAACGACCCGTCAACTCCGACTTGCGTGAATGTGTGGTGGGTAGCACGGGGGTTTATCTGGCCGATGGACGACGTGTGCCTATCGCCAGTCTTGTGGGCACGACGCCAAGGGTGTTGTCGGTGACCGAGCAAGGTGTTGTTGAGCCGGCCCCCGCTGAGGCGGTGTGGTCGGTCGGTAAGCGAGAGGTATTTCGCATCGAGTTGGTATCGGGGCGGTGTCTGTACTGTACGGCGCAACATCGATTGCTGACACCACAGGGTTGGCAACGTGTCGAACAGATGGCAGCCGGACAACGCTTAGCCCTCGCCGGGTCAGTGCCAGCACCGCTACACAGTGGGGAGCGTGCCGAAGATCTCAGTGATGATCAGGTGGTGCAGCTCGCCGGGGTTGATTGTCGTCACTCAGGTATTCCGGCTAGGGCATTCGGTCTGGATGAACGTCAATTAGCACTGTTCATGCATCATGTGTGGCGAGTGAATGGCACCTTATGCCCCGATCGTTTGTTTATGGGTGGCCTGTCCAGGGCCGTGAGTGATGACCTGGCACTGTTGTTATTGCGTCTGGGCATTTTCTCGCACATCCGCCCAATGGCTACCCTCAGTGGCGATGATCATTTTGAGCTTGCCATATCCGACGAAGCTGATCGGCGGCGTTTCCTTGAGGGTGTCGCTGCCGTGGCATCGGGTACTCATTTGTTTGAGCGGGTCTCTCGCGCTGCCTTCGACCTGTCAGTCGACATTGATGACAACACGCGAACGATGGGCGATGTGCGTTGGGACGCCATCGTTACCATTGAGCATCAGGGTCAAGAAGAGGTCTTTGACCTGACGGTACCGGGGAATGCCAGCTGGCTCGCCGATGGCATCGTGAGCCACAACTCCGGTGCTATTGAGCAGGATGCTGACGTCATCATGTTCATTTATCGTGATGAGGTCTATCACGAAGACTCCCCCGATCGCGGTGTTGCTGAGCTTATTATTGGCAAACAGCGAAATGGACCTATTGGCACCTGCAAGCTGGCGTTTAGAGGGGAGTTCACCCGCTTCGAGAACTTGGCGCGGGACTACTACCAAGACTATAACTAAGCAGGTTACAGAAGCCCCTGAGTAAGGTCTTCGACGTGTTGAGAGAGCGGTATAAACATGGTCATTGAAATTGACAAAGAAGGCACACTCAATGGGTTGGCCGATGCAATAGCGCGAACCGTGAAGGTTGAGCGTGTCACATCACTCGTTATTTTGGTTTGTGCTGATAATGGCTTCACCCCCGACGATATGGATCCGCTATTACAGTCCATCAATGTGCCGCTGATGGGCGGTGTATTTCCCAACCTTTTGGTGGGTCGCGAGCGACTGACCCGGGGTTGTGTGGTGTGGGGTGTTCGGCGACCGTTATCGGTGGGTACCATTCGAGATATCAGTCATCCCGATATCGATCTAGAGCTAGCGGTGGAGCAGGCCCTAACCCCCGCTACAGGTCGCGCCCTTCAGGTTATCTTGGTCGATGGCTTGGCATCGGGCATCGGCGCATTAATGAACACGTTTCACGAGGTGGCCGGTATTGGTTCAGATACCATCGGTGGCGGTGCGGGGTCCCTCGATTTTGTGCAGCGTCCCTGTCTGCTGACGAATGAGGGAATGCTACAAGACGCTGCTGTCATCGCCACGCTTCCCGGCCATGCAGGCGTCGGTGTCGCGCATGGATGGCGTTATATCCAAGGGCCCTATCGAATTACCGAGTCGGACCAGAACACGATTATCAGCCTCGATTGGCGGCCGGCGTTCGAGGTGTATCGAGAGGTCGTTGAAGCCCACAGCGGCCAAACGTTCACCGACGACAACTTTTTCGACCTGGCCAAAGCCTATCCCTTTGGGCTCGCGCGTATGGATGCGGAACGTGTTGTGCGCGACCCACTCTTTGTGCGAGACGACGGTGCCCTTGTTTGTGTTGGTACAGTTCCCGAGGGGGATCACGTCGATATCCTCCACGGCGATACACCGTCACTGATAGAAGCGGCTGCCAGTGCCCGCCAGATTGCGGAGCAGCGATTGGCTGAACCGTTAGCCACGCGATTGTTTATGGACTGTATTTCGCGAGTATTGTTCCTCGGCGATGACTTCGATACCGAGTTGGCATCGGTGGCGATTGATGATGTTCCGCTCATTGGTGCCTGCACCATTGGCGAAGTGGCTAATCATGGCGGTGACTACCCCGAGTTCTACAATAAAACATCGGTGGTGGCGGCGCTGCCCTTATATACCGAGTTCTAGGCACTATCATGCCAGCGTCGGCCCAATTTGAAATGCAGATCTTATTTGAGATTGCCATGTCTATTGGCAATTCTTTGGATCTGCAGGAAATGACTAAGGCGGGTCTTCGAACCTATTTGCGCAAGCTCAACTGTCCTCTGGGTGTGGTTTTTAAACGCGGCGAGGATGGTGTGTTGGAAGAGATCGTGGGCTTACCCCGTCGTGCCGGGGAGCACCCAGCCATCGAACAGGCCAAGGACTTTTTAAGGGTCAATACCGCGTTGTTCGACAAAGTGAACCGTTTGCAAACCGAAGAGGGCGATCAGGTGTACACCATGCCCCTGTCAGATTTCGGTATTTTGGTTTTACATCGCAGCGACCGAGCTCTTGATGACGGTATGGTGGCATCGTTGGGTGCGGTCAATAACAAATTCGGTGAGGCGTGCTGGGCTTGTGAGCGACAATCCCAATTGGCAGAGGCCAAGGAGCGAGCAGAGGCCGCCGATCGCGCTAAAACCCTCTTTCTCGCCAACATGAGCCATGAAATCCGCACCCCTATGAATGGGGTGCTCGGGTTGAGTCAATTGCTGTTAACACGCTCGTTGCCTGAGCGTGAACATAGCTATATTGAGACCATTGCCGGCAGTGCCAGTGCATTGCTGTCGGTGATTGACGATGTACTGGATATGGCTCGACTGTCCCATGGCGCTGTCGATATCCAGTCACGCCCCACCCCTATTGCAGCCGAACTTGAAAGTGTGGTCGAGATGTTGGCGCCGGTTGCGCTAGAGCGCGGTCTAGAGCTTAGTTGTCGACTCGATCCGAACCTGCCCAGCCGTTGTAGCGTCGATATTCATCGGTTGCGCCAAGTGTTAATCAAACTGGTTGCCAACGCCCTAAAGTTTACGCCATCGGGGTCAGTGGTTTTGGCGGGTACTGTGGCCTGGCTAGATCAGGATCGTGCAGGTCTCCGTTTGTCCGTATCGGATACCGGTATCGGTATAGGCCCATCGGATCTCGAAACCTTGTTCGAACCGTTTCGTCAGATTGACAACAGTCACACACGACAGCAACAGGGCGCAGGCCTTGGATTGGCGATTGCCGATCAAATTATTGGGCTATTGGGTGGGACCCTCAGTGTCGAATCAAGGCTGGGAGAAGGCTCGACCTTCACAGTGGAATTACCGGTGGCGCTGGTTGGCGCCGAGCAACCACCCGCGATCGACCAGGCATCTGAGGGTAGCGATAGTGAATTTGCGGGCATGCGATTACTGGTGGTCGACGACGACGCAACCAATCGATTCGTTATCTCCGAGGCCCTTGAGTTATTAGAGGTCGTCCACGACACCGCTTGCAGTGGGCGTGAGGCGATTGCCGCCGTGCAGCAGCATGATTACCACCTGATATTGATGGATATACAGATGCCAGACATGGACGGCATGATGGCGACGCGCGCGATTAGGGCAATGGATGACGGCAGTAAAAACGCCGTACCGATTGTTGCCTTAACCGCCCATGTGATGGAGCAGCACCGTTACCAGTGTCTGGCGGCGGGCATGAATGATTTCACCACCAAGCCCATAGAGTTAGAGCAATTACAGGCGGTGCTGCGTACCCATTTAGGAGTGGCTAAGCCGGTCTCGACAGAGCCGTCTCAAACAGTGGCAGATAGCATTGAAGGAGCAGATTGGGCGGTCGCGACCCCGGGCGTGCCACTCGATGTGCTCGATATAGACCAATTGCTGGCTAACTTACAGCATGTTGATCCCCGCAAGGTGTTACAGCAATTTTTGATCGATCTAAAAGCAGCGGTGGCTGACCTCGATGAGGCGTGTCAGCTAGGTCAAGTTGCCGCTATCAGCCGTTCGGCAAAGGGCATTATCGAGCTGGCCGATGGTTTGGCGGCCCCGACCCTTGCGCGCCAGGCTCGGGCGGTACCCCTTGCCCTGACGGCCGAGGGACCACAGCAAGTGGTCGTGCAGGCCGGGGCAGTTATGCTCGAAGCGGGACGTGTAACCGAAGCTCTCGAGCGCTATCTTGCTGCGATGGCCGCTGACCATTAAAGACCTAGATCGGCCCGAAGGGCTTTCAGCGCCGACTTGCGCTGCTCCGTTGACATAGTGTCTGTGTTCGGCGGCGGCAATTCCTCACGCTCGGGTAAACACAGTTTTTCGCCTTTGCTTACCCGTAATCGGTAGCGCTGATAATGCTGCTCAAAAACCGGCCAGGTTGTGCGCTCCGGTTGGTTGGCGAGGAAGAACCAGTCACTGTCACGGCCCGCGAAATAAACCGCCGGATGGCTCCAGTGCTGTTCAAGTTTTGGCGATGGCTTACTGCAGGCTTCAAGGTAGGCATCCCTTGGCTTGGGTAAGCCGGTATCGCTCAGTGCTTCTTGGCAGCACTCAAGCATTAATTTCAGGGTCGGTAAGTAGCTGCTGTTCTCAATGGCATGGCGAGCGCCTCGAAGAATGGTGTCGGGCTCATAATCGCTTAAAGCGTCGAGCCACAGCCGCTTAATGTGGTTGACCTGCTCGACGTCAGGATACGCAGCGTAGTACTGATTGTGGTAGTTCAGACGAAACAGAGCAAAAACCTGGTTGATAGCCTCAATTCTGTTTTTGCGACCAGCGTCGTCAACCTGCCCAGCTGGTGTCGTTGAGGTCATCGACGGTACTGCGTTCCCGTGTACGATGTGTTCCGCCAAGGTCACCGCCTCCTTGCTCCCTGCCATTACCTGTCTCCTGACGTTGTTCCCAACGCCATTGATGTTTCACATGCTGTACAAATTTACTGTCCCAAGAGCGCTGCAGTTCGTTGGTCTCACACCAGAATAAAACAAACTCGGGTACCTTTTCTAAAGCATAGTCTCGACTGATGCCCGCGTTCGCCAAGACGTCAAAGACATCTTCTCGGGGTTGCCAGTTGCGCTGTAGGCGGGTGGGTTCGGTACTGTGGTTCAGTCCGCTGGTGTGTCTAAGCCAGCGATCTCTGACAAAGCTCACAAAGCGACTTTCGACCTCTCGCGGTGGTCCACCCCGTTCACGCCAATACAGGATGAACTCGGGCCGCACACGTTCAATGAAATCGGCGTTGATACCAGCCCGGGACATAATGTCTCGGGCATCCTGTGAAGGCTGCCAATGGCTATCGAAAGGCGGCGGCTGGCGTACCTCAAAGGCGCTATGGTCACGCTGCTGTCGACGCCAGGCGGACAAGACATGCTGTCTAAAACGACTGTCGCGGGTGTGATCGGCCGCACCACGATCAAACGTAGCCAGTTGCGCCTGCGCAAACTGTCTGTCGATGCCGTGGTTTAGGGCCAGTAAATCAAGGCTGTCAGACCCGGGCTGCCACTCTTCAGGCATCTGTGCCGGTGTTGTTCTTTGACCGGCAATACTGACCCTCAAGCTGTTGGGGTGGTTGTTTTGGACAACCGCAATAATGCCCAAATCTGCCAGCCGCTGAACAAGCTCAAGTAATCGCGCCCGCGTCCAAAAAGGAAACTGTTTTTCGAGTGTCGATAGCACCAGAGCGTGCCACTGACCGGGTGTGCGTGGCAGTTGCGGACCGATACCCTGCAGCAGAATGGCCTCCTCTAAGCCGATGGTGGCGGCAAGATCTGGCGAAAAGGTCAGTTGCTGATCTGGAATGAGGGAACCGGCGGACATTCGGGCGCTTTCGTCATGAATGGGTCTGATAGCATACCGACCCAGTGCTCAATCGAGTAGTGTCCCAATGCGGATTGTTCAATCGATCGAGGAATAACATCTCAATGGTTGGGAGAGTGTGATGGCGAAGGCCAAGACCGCCTTTGTGTGTAATGACTGCGGCGCCGATTATGGCAAGTGGCAAGGGCAATGCAGTGAGTGCGGGCAGTGGAATACCGTCACCGAAATCAGGTTGTCGGCCGCAAAACCGAAGGCGGGTTCCCGTGATGGACACCGGCAGGCGCGTACCGGGTTCGCCGGTACTCGCGCCGATGTACGGCTATTAAAAGACATTGACCTCGTTGAGCTAGCGCGTTTTTCCAGTGGCCTGGCCGAGTTTGATCGTGTGTTGGGAGGAGGCTTCGTGCCCGGTTCAGCCATTCTCATTGGTGGCCATCCCGGTGCAGGCAAAAGCACGCTGTTACTGCAGGTCTTGTGTAAACTATCGGCCCATCGACCTGCCCTGTATGTCACTGGCGAAGAGAGTCCCCAGCAAATCGCCATGCGCGCCGAGCGTTTGGGTTTGCCTACCCACGCGCTCAAACTGATGGCGGAGACCGATGTCGACAGCGTGCTAGCCAGCGCCGACGAGCACAAGCCCGCTATTATGGTGGTGGACTCGATCCAGGTTATGCACAGTGCCGACATCACCTCGGCCCCTGGCAGCGTTTCTCAGGTCCGCGAGTGCGCGGCGCAATTGACGCGCTTTGCTAAGCAAAGCGGGGTTGTACTACTACTTGTGGGCCACGTCACCAAAGAAGGTAGTTTGGCGGGCCCGAAGGTCCTTGAGCACATGATCGATTGCTCGATATTACTGGAGGGTGACGAGGACTCTCGCTATCGCATATTGCGCGGAAGTAAAAATCGCTTCGGCGCGGTTAACGAGTTGGGTATTTTTGCGATGACCGATCGGGGATTGCGTGAAGTCCGCAATCCATCGGCTATTTTTCTCGACCGGGCCGAAGAATCAGCCCCGGGTACGACGGTAATGGTGGTGTGGGAGGGAACTCGTCCATTACTGGTTGAAATCCAGGCGTTAGTGGACGACAGCCCATTGGGCAATCCCCGTCGTTTGGCCGTGGGTTTTGAGCACAATCGGCTGGCCATGTTGCTGGCAGTTTTACATCGTCACGGGGGATTGCAGGTGGGCGATCAAGATGTTTTTGCCAATGTTGTCGGTGGCGTGCGTGTGACGGAAACAAGTGCCGACTTAGCGCTGCTCATGGCCATCGTGTCGAGTTTTCGTAACCGTGTGTTGCCCAAGGATCTGGTGGTCTTCGGTGAGGTCGGTTTGTCTGGAGAGATTCGTCCAGTGCCCTCCGGTCAAGAGCGACTCAGCGAAGCGGCAAAACACGGTTTCCGCAGGGCGCTGGTGCCCAGAGCTAATGTACCTAAAAGTCCTATCCCGGGCCTCGAGGTGGTGTCGGTATCGCGATTGACGGACGCTCTGCGCCTGTTCGACGAATAAGCTGGCGCACAGCAGCCACTCTGAGCTACGCTCGCTCACAACCCAGCATTATCAATAACAACAAGGATGTACCCAATGAGCAGAGATTTGACCCTCGATGATTTTATGGCGGGGCTGGTTAAACGGAACCCTGGCGAACTGGAGTTCCATCAAGCAGTGCGTGAAGTCGCCCACGACATTATCCCCTTCGTACTCGATAACCCAAAATATCAGCAAGCGGGCATCATCCGGCGCATCACTGAGCCCGACCGCATTATTATCTTTCGGGTGGTTTGGGAGGATGACAGTGGTCGAGTGCGCGTTAACCGGGGTTATCGTGTGCAATTCAACAACGCCATTGGGCCTTACAAGGGTGGGTTGCGTTTTCACCCCTCGGTGAATCTCAGCATCTTAAAGTTTTTGGGCTTTGAGCAAGTTTTTAAAAACAGTTTGACAACCCTGCCACTAGGGGCGGGCAAGGGTGGTTCCGATTTTAACCCCAAAGGCAAATCCAATCGGGAAATCATGCGTTTTTGCCAGTCGTTCATGACTGAGCTTGCCAATCATATTGGACCGAATATTGATGTTCCGGCGGGGGATATCGGTGTCGGGGCCCAAGAGATCTCCTTTATGTTTGGTCAATACAAGCGTATCAACCGGGAGTTCTCAGGCATTCTTACCGGCAAAGCCATGGAGTTTGGCGGTAGCCGTATTCGCACCGAGGCTACCGGTTACGGTTGTGCATTTTTTATGGAGCACATGCTGAATCAGCGGGGCGATAGTATTCGGGGCAAGCGCTGCATTATCTCGGGTAGCGGAAACGTAGCAGTATTTTGTGCCGAGAAGGTCACGCAGTTGGGGGGTACGGTATTAACCCTGTCGGATTCTAGTGGCTTTATCTATGACCCCGACGGTATTTCGCCTGAAAAATTAGCTTGGGTGAAAGATCTCAAGTTCCGTCGCAGGGGCCGCATAGAGGACTATACCAACCACTTTAGCGGTGCCACGTTTTACCCGGGTAATCGGCCGTGGAATGTGACAGCTGACTTGGCATTCCCCTGTGCCACGCAGAATGAGTTAAATGATATCGATGCGAAGGATCTGTGCAGCAATGGCTGTATTGCCGTCGCTGAGGGTGCCAACATGCCCTCGACGATCGATGCCATTCGTCTCTTCCACCAGCATGGTGTGTTGTTTGGCCCCGGCAAAGCCGCTAATGCCGGTGGTGTGGCTGTATCTGGTTTAGAAATGAGTCAGAACAGTATGCGTTTGACCTGGTCGGCTGATGAAATGGAGCAGAAGCTTGAGGCCATTATGGGGAGTATTCACAGTGAGTGTGTGCAGTACGGTAGCGATTCCGACCCTATTAATTATGTGAAGGGCGCCAATATTGCAGGCTTCATTAAGGTCGCCGAAGCCATGTTGGCCTACGGGGTCGTCTAGACCCCGTAGGTGCCGGCGTTGCGTCTCACATCAGTTTTCGATGTTTCACCCGACTGGGCATTTCCGCGTCTTTGCCGAGACGTTGAATGCGATCCTCTTCATACTCGCTGAAGTTGCCTTCGTGGAAGATCACGCTACCGTCGTCTTCATAGGCAAGTATGTGCGTGGCAATTCGGTCGAGGAACCAGCGATCGTGTGAAATCACCAGTGCCGACCCGGGGAATGCCAATACGGCTTCTTCCAGCGCGCGCAGTGTTTCCACGTCAAGATCGTTGGTGGGTTCGTCGAGTAGTAACACGTTGCCGCCTTGTTTCAGCAATTTCGCCAGGTGCAGCCGATTGCGTTCACCCCCGGATAAATCTTTAACAAATTTTTGCTGATCCGAGCCTTTGAAGTTGAAGCGACCGACATAAGAGCGTGATGGCACCTCGTAGCTACCAATACGCATAATATCGAGCCCGTCGGACACCTCTTCCCAGACTGTTTTGCTGCCATCTAGGTTGTCGCGGCTTTGATCAACGTAGGCCAGTTGAACGGTTTCACCTACCTCGATCGTGCCACCGTCCGGTTGTTCTATACCCATGAGTAACTTAAATAGCGTCGATTTACCCATACCGTTGGCACCAATAATGCCCACGATACTGCCCTTTGGCACAGTGAACGACACGTCATCGAACAGCAGCCGATCACCGAAGGTCTTGCGCAGGTTGCGCACTTCAATGACCTTGTCCCCAAGGCGAGGACCCGGGGGAATATAAATTTCGTTGGTCTCGTTGCGGTTTTGAAACTCTTGGGAATTAAGTTCCTCGAAGCGCGCAAGACGTGCCTTGTTCTTGGCTTGCCGCCCTTTCGGATTGGAGCGAACCCATTCCAGCTCGGCTTTGATAGCTTTTTGATGGGCCGCCTCTGAGCGCTGCTCCTGCTCCAAGCGTTTTTCCTTGGCTTCCAACCAAGTTGAGTAGTTGCCTTCGTATGGAATGCCTCGGCCCCGGTCCAGTTCCAAAATCCAGCCCGCGGCGTTGTCGAGAAAGTAGCGGTCGTGGGTAATGGCCACCACGGTTCCAGCAAATCCCTCGAGGAATCGCTCAAGCCACGCCACCGATTCCGCATCCAAATGGTTGGTTGGCTCATCGAGCAGCAGCATGTCGGGTTCCGATAGTAACAACCGACACAGGGCAACCCGGCGCTGCTCACCCCCCGATAAGTTATTCACATCAGCATCCCAGGGCGGCAGACGCAGTGCATTGGCTGCGATCTCAAGCCGGGTATTGAGGTTGTGGGCATCCGTTGCCTGAATAATGTCTTCAAGACGGCCCTGTTCTTTGGCAAGTGCGTCGAAATCCGCATCGGGTTCAGCGTAGGCCGCATAGATCTGCTCAAGGCCTGCCAAGGCATCGATGGCCTCTTGAACCCCTTCCTCAACGTTGCCGCGCACGTCTTTTTCTGGATTGAGCTGAGGTTCCTGGGGGAGGTACCCAATCTTGATCCCCTGCTGAGGGCGCGCTTCCCCCTGAATATCGGTATCAAGACCGGCCATGATTTTAAGCAGAGTTGATTTGCCCGCCCCATTGAGCCCCAAAACGCCAATTTTGGCCCCTGGAAAAAATGACAGGGAAATGTCTTTCAAAATCTCACGTTTGGGGGGAACAACTTTTCCCACCCGGTTCATGGTGTATACGTATTGCGCCATGGGGGTCCTGCCTTCAGTGATAAAAATGCGGACGACAGTTTAACAGAGCAGCGTCCGGTCGTTGGCGTCTCTACTCGCCTGTCCGATCACAACCTAGCCCATATTGACCATCAGCGTTTGGAAGCGAGCTACCCGTTTACTCTGCATCCGACAAAGGGCCATGGCGAGTTCTGGTTGTTTGGACATCAACGAGCTGAGTGCTTCAGGGTCCCACGATAGGGTACTGACCTCACTCAGCAGGCTCTCGGCGGTAACCGCAGAGGGCTGCGCCCAAAGAGGGTTCTCGTCTAGGTACTCCCCTGTCGATAGCACTGCCAGGGTGCCGAGCCATCCATCGAATGAGTGCTTCATGAGTTCGACATGACCCTCGGTGATCAGATGGAAGCGCTCACTGGTTTCTCCTTCCAACGTTAACACCGTTTCTTGAGGGTAGAACTGCTGTCGAGACATGATCGCTAGTTGTTCGAGGATATGCGAGCTAACGCCCTCGAATACCCGCGAACGTCCAATGATGTCGATTCTGCTGGCGAGCGTACTGACAACTAAATTACGCAGCATATCGGGGGTGACTTGCGGCCAATGTAGATCCATCAAGCCGAGGATGTGGTTGGTGCGCTCTGAGGCGAAGCTAAGGCCGTATTGGGGCGACTGGTTGCCCGCTTCCATGTCTGCCAACCATCCCCGGTGCAGCAGCAGAGATTCAATATGAGGCCTTAAGTTTGGGCGATCGTAATTTTTGTATAGCCATTGGCAAAATGCCCCGAACTCCATGACATCAAGGTCGGTATTGAGCCGGTTGTCGGTAAGGATTTGCGATAGCTTAACGACATTATCGTTTTGTAGATGATAGTTGCCCCCCAATAGAGCGGGTCGCGACATCAGCGTACACAGTGCTTCGCTGACTCTGTCGACGAAGGTGAATTCTGCCTCATCTTCAGTGGCAGGCACTGCCCCCAGGTTCATAAACGCCGCTACTTGATTGTAAAAACCATTGTTCTCGATATCGAACTGTAGCGCGCCGCCTTTACTATTTACGGTTATGTTGCCGATACGGTAAATGCTTGCCCGAAGCCCCTGCTCACGAGCCGCTTCGATGACTGTTTCCGCCTCTAGCTTTGAGCGAGCATAGTGGTTTTCCGAACGTTGTCCGATGTCGATTTGTTCCTCTGAGAAGAACGCATGGGCGCCAGTGGCCTCAAAGCCATCAGTGATCGAGACGGTTGAGACATGGTGTACGCTTTTCTCTTTGTGAGTTTGTGCAAACAGGATGAGGTTGGCCACCGCATCCACATTAGCGGCTCGGAAGTCTTGGTAATTACCGTAGTGTTTCACTAGCGCTGCACTGTGTACGATGCAGTCGACGGAGGTTGCTAGTGTCTCGTAAGCGTGTGCATCAAGGCCAAGCTGTTCGGATGATAACTCGCCCACCAATACACTCACTCTATCCCCGAGGGCCTCAAAGGCACCCTTCCCCGCATAGTAGTCGTAGCGAATAGCTAGACGTTGGGTGGCGTCTTTCTGGGTCTTGCCTCGAACAAGACAGCTAATGTGTTTGCAACCCTGAAGTGCCAGTTGTTGTAAGAGGTGGGCGCCCAAATAGCCGGTGGCTCCGGTGAGTAGCACGTGCTCCGGGACCAGAGTCTCGCCGACAGACGCCTTGGTGATGGTCTGATAGCGCGCTCTGTAGTCCCGTAGAGATTCTTGGATAGTAACGTCGTCCTCTAAGGACTTGGCGACAGCGCGTTTGCGGTCTGCCGATTCCGAAAGCCGACCCAATAACGATGCCAAATCCCCCTCTCGAGGTTCAATTTTCTTTGCTAGCGCAGCCACCGTTTGGAACTCGAAGATATCGTTGACACTGACTTTGAAATCTTTTGATAGCTCTGCCACCAGCGTGACCGCTTTTAAAGAGTGCCCCCCCAATGCAAAGAAATTGTCATTGATACCAATTTTTTCTACACCCAACACCTTTTGCCAGGCGTGCACAATCTTCTTCTGTGTTTCACTGTTAGCCGCCACAAACACCTCATCCGAGGTCACCTCGCCTGAGGGTTCTGGCAGTGCTTTGCGATCGACTTTACCGTTGGCTGTGAGCGGTAGCTTATCGAGCTTCACGAAGTAGGAGGGCACCATGTACTCGGGCAAGTGCGCCTGAACGATATCGCGCAATACCATGGTCGGCATATCCTCAGTAAGCTCCAGATAGGCGGCGAGATACTTGCCGGCCTTGTCGTCGTCAAGGGCGATGACCACGGCACGAGTGATTCGCGAGTCTTTTAGTAAGACATTTTCAATCTCGCCAATTTCCACCCTGAAGCCACGGATTTGTACTTGAAAATCCATTCTCCCAAGATATTCCATCTCGCCATTGGGTAGCATTTTGGCAAGATCCCCAGAGCGATACATGCGCTCACCCGGTAGATAGGGGTTTGGCACAAACGCAGCTTTGTTTTTATCGGGTAAACCAATATAACCACGACAGACACCCGCCCCACCCACGCACAGTTCTCCCGGCACTCCAATGGGTAGAAGTTTTTGTTCATTGTTCATTATGTAGGTGGTGAGAGTAGGAATGGGCACACCAATGTTGCTCAATTTCGCATCGATCTCAGCCTGAGTGATCTCCTTGAAGGTGACGTGTACCGTGGTCTCAGTGATGCCATACATGTTAATCAGGCGAGTGCTCGGGTACCTGTTGGCGAAATCCGCCAGCATAGCTGGCTTTAACTCCTCGCCCCCGAAAATGACATAGCGCAGATTGAGCGAGTGATCTTCGCTCTGAAGCTCCGCCTGGGCCAGATTGTAAAA
This sequence comes from uncultured Halieaceae bacterium, assembly GCA_913057135.1. Lineage (GTDB taxonomy): Bacteria > Pseudomonadota > Gammaproteobacteria > Pseudomonadales > Halieaceae > Luminiphilus. Next base: position 96,414 of record CAJXNM010000002.1, on the reverse strand, counting down.
AGCCCCCGGGGTTTGATTCAGTACCGTGACCCCTTCTTTTTTTAATATGTTTAGAAAAATAAATGGATCCAATGCCGCTTCTTTGGGGAGCAGCACTAGTTTGCCGCCAAACAGGAGAGCGCCGTACATTTCCCAGACCGAGAAATCAAAGCAGAATGAATGGAACATGGTCCACACATCATGCTCATTGAAATCGTAAGGGTTCTTTGAGTTGACGAATAAGCGTACAAGATTACGGTGTTCTAATTGCACCCCCTTGGGTTTGCCCGTGGAACCAGAGGTGTATATGACATAAACCCGATCTTCGGGCTTGTTAACGTTATCGAGATTTGCACTATTGCCCTGGTACAAGGTCTCGTCGTAAAAGTCGACGACGGTACCCTCGTAATTGGTGAGTCGGTCATAGAACTCTGGTCGCGTGATGACGATGGGTGCTTGACTGTTCTCGAGTGTGTATTCGATACGTTCGTGTGGAAAGTCTGGCTTGATGGGTAAGTAGCAGGCACCCGATTTCATGATCGCCAGGATACCCACAATCAGGGTGATGTCCTTTTCTGTCATGATGCCGACGATACTGTCGGGCGACGCCCCGAGAGAGCGTAAATGGCGTGCGAGCTGATTGGCTCTGGTGTTTAGTTCGGCATACGTAATGGCCTCTGCACCATCGACTACCGCCGTTCTGTCCGGGAAGCGCTCAGCGGCGTTTTCAAAAAGTTGGTGTAACACCATTGAGCGCGGATAGCCTGCATCCGTGTCGTTGAAGGTGTACAACAACTGGTTTTTTTCAGCTTCCGAGATGATGTCCAGATCACCGATACGCGTAGTTGGATGCGCTATGGTGTCCTCAAGTACGTTGATGAAATGGCCGGCGAATCGCCTAATCGTGTTTTTATCGAACAGTTCACTCTTATATTCCCAGACCATTTGGATGCCGGATTCAGTCTCGGTGGCCTCCATCAGCAGGTCAAATTTGGCTGCTAGGTTGCGTACAGGTTTCAGGCGGAGTGTGAAACCATCCACGTCACCTAGTGCCAATGGATTGTTTTGTAGCGCAAAGGCCACATCGAACAGAGGGTTGCGGGTTGGGTCTCGTGCGACATTGAGCTCCTGAGACATACGCTCGAAAGGATATTCTTGATGCTCGAAAGCGGCCAGGCTCTCGTCTTTGACCTTGTGTAAGTACTGGGTAAAGTTCAGGTCGGGCGTGGGTTGCATGCGGAGGGGCAACATGTTGACGTACATACCAATGCCGCCCTCTATTCCGCCGAGGCGTCTGCCAGCTACCGGTGTGCCGATGACAAGCTCATCTTGGCCGCAATAGCGCGCGAGCACGATGGAATAAGCCGCAAGCAGGTGCATGAATAATGTGGTGCCATTTTGGGCGCAACAGGCTTTGAGTGAGTCGCTCAGCCCTATGTCAAGGTTTGCAGTGATATAGTCACCCGCGTAGGTGAGTTTGGATGGCCGCGGTTTGTCGGTGGGCATGTTCAATAGCGGTGGTTCCTCGGGGAAGCGTGTCTTCCAAAAATCCCGCTGTGTATCGAGGCCTCCGCTCTCGAGAAGTGCTACCTGCCATTGCGCATAATCTCTAAACTGTACGGTCAGTGGGGCTAGTGTTTCGCCCCTATAGAGAGCTTTCAGTTCATCTACGAGTACCGATAACGAGCCACCCTCGAAGGCCATATGGTGGAAGTCGAGAAAGAGGCTGTGCTGTAGCTCGCCTGTCTTGATCAGCATTGCCCGCATCAGTGGGGCGCACGTCAGATCGAAAGGCCGAATGAACTGTCGAAACATGGCCTCTAGCTCACTCTCGTCCGGTGAGAAAATTTCCTTGTATACCTTTTTGAGAGAAACTGATTCGTGTACGCGTTGTACAGGCACGCCGTCGATTACGTCGAACGTGGTACGTAACGCCTCATGGCGCTGTACGAGCTTATTCAATGCCTCGGCAAGTTGCCTGGCATTAAGTACGCCTTCGATATCGAACCATAAAGGCACATTATAGGTTGTACCTAAACCGCCCTTTTGCTCGAGAATAAAAAGGCCATTTTGGCCTGACGACATAGGATAATATTCTGCAATCGGCAGTGGCTTTACAGGCTCTATCCTGGGCCTGCTAAGCAGATTTGCCTTGGCGACCGAGCTTTCAGCATGTGCCTGCTCCCTATCGCAGTGGGCGGCCATATCCTCCAGAACTGAGTTCGAAAAAATGTCTGCCAAACCGATCGAAGTACCCAGTTTCGACTCAATACGTGATTGCAGCACCGCCGCTTTCAATGAGTGACCACCCAATAGAAAGAAATCATCTTTCAGTCCAATTGAGTCTCTATTAAGTAGGTCTATCCAAATATCGGCGAGTGCTTTTTGAGTGATGGTGGTTGGTGGCACGTGCTCTGATGCGCTGTTCACATTACCCGTTGGCGCTGGCAGAGCATTGCGATCCACCTTGCCGTGGGTGTTGATGGGCATAGCCTCTAGCTGTAGGAGAAAAGGCGGCACCATGTAATCTGGCAGTGCTTTTGCTAACTCCGTCGCCATGGTTGAGGCTGGAATAGGCACGCTGGCCACGTAGTAGCCGCAGAGGTATTTATTGCCACTGTGATCATCGCGGGCGAGCACCAGAGCCTCGTTGACGCCCGCGATAGCCATCATCCGGTTTTCAATCTCACCGAGTTCAATGCGAAAACCGCGTATTTTGACTTGAAAATCGATACGTCCGAGAAACTCGATGTTGCCATCGGGCAGCCATCGTGCAAGGTCTCCTGTACGGTACATCTTGTTGCCGGGCTCATAGGGGTTATCCACAAATCGTTCAGCGGTGATGTCATTACGATTGTGATAGCCCCGTGCAAGGCCGCGGCCAGAAATGCACAGCTCACCAGGTACACCGATGGGCTGGAGCGCATCGTGCCTGCCCAAAATGTAAAGACGGGTGTTGTACACGGGCTTACCGATGGGGATATTGTCGGAATACCCTTCCACCACATAGCTGGTGGTGCATACCGTGTACTCGGTGGGGCCGTAGTTATTGATCAGTTTGAAGTGGGATGGAATAAAGCGAGAGAGTTTGTCACCGCCTGTGTCGAGTACACGCAGCGATTGATTGTCTGCCATTTCCATGAAATGTTCGGCGAACTGTGTTGGTAAGAACGCCACGCTCACATCGTTGGCGTCGAAGTACTCAGAGATGAGCTTGGGAGACAGCCGGATATCGTCGGTGATGATGTGTAACTCAGCTCCCGACATCAGAGCAGGGAAGGTCTCCCAGACCGAGGCATCGAAGCCAAAAGCGGCGTATTTCGAGACGCCTGTCCCCGGGTGTAAACCTTTGTGGTCGCGATACCAGAAGCACAGATTCACCAGCGAATGGTGTTCGACCATGACGCCTTTGGGTTTGCCGGTAGAACCCGATGTATAGATAACGTAGGCCAGGTTGTGCGGGCCTACTATTGGCAGTTGCACTGAGGTCCGTCGGTCGGTGGTATACAGGCTCGGGTCATCGAGGTCTAGCATATCGACTTGCGCCGCCAGCTGTTGCAGAACGTTGGCTTGCACGCCATGCGTCAACACTAGCTGCACATTGCTGTTGCCGATCATGTACTCAATTCTGTCAGCTGGATAGGCTGGATCGATCGGCATATAGGCTGCGCCCGCGCGCATAACAGCGAGGATGCCGACAATCATGTCTACTGACCGGTCAGTCATCACCCCCACGACACTGTCCGGTTCAACACCTCTACGGTGCAGGATCGATGCCACCGCACGCGACCTGGTCTCTAGCTCGGCGTAGCTGAGAGTAGCTTGTCCACAAACGACGGCAGTGATGTCGGGATGCTTTTCGACTATCTGGCTGAATAGGTCTAAAAACGACACATCATTTGGAACGTTAATGGCAGTGTCGTTGAAATCGCGGAGCAGCTTTGTCACGTCACCTTGTGACATGATGGCTAATGTTGACGCAGGCGCATCCGGACGCGCGGAGGCATCTCTCATGAGTGTTAAGTACTGCTCTACTAGCGTGTCGATCACTGGCTCGTCATAGCGCGAGGTTTGATATGAGGCCAGAATCTCGATTCGATGTTCGGAGCTGTTGCTGTTGAACTCCGTCAGATTTAAGAGCAGCGGAGCAACTTCATAGGGTACGTGGTGATACTGCACAGTAGGCCCGTTTGGCCCCAACGGTTCGGATGCCAGAGGTAAATAGTTTAGTGTTGGGCCCATCAGATCTACTGACGCGCCCTCGCGATCGGTTAGCTCAGTGATGAGAAGGTCGTAGGGATAGCGTTGCGGTCCCTTGAGTATGGTTTTTAAGGTCGAGCTCGATGCTTGCAGTGCCTCTGCAAAATTTGGGTCACCGTCGAGATCCAAGCGTAAGGCAAGGGTACTCACTAACATACCGCACATGGTTCGGAGTTTTTCGTCCCCTCGATTGTGATTGGAGGTGCTTATGACCACATCACTCCTTCGCAAAATTCGGGAAATGTAGAGATAAAAACCTGCCAGGAATGCTTGGAAAACTGAAACGCCGTGTGCACCGGCTATTTCTGTAATTGCTTGTGTTAGCGCAGTATCGAGTACATAGCGCTTACTGTTGGCCGCAAGGCTTGATGAGATCGCAGGCTTTGCCAGTAGGTTGCAATCCTCAGGTAGGTTTTCATAGGTTCGCAGCCAGTAGCGCCGGTCTTGTTCAAAATCGGTGGATCCCTTGTAGGCCCGTTCCTGATCGAGAAAGGGTATAAATGAGTCGATGTTATATGCCGGCGCTCTGCCTGAAGTGATGTCTGCACATGCTTGGCAGATTTGGGTATTTATGATGGCCATGGAGGCGCCATCCGCTACCGCGTGATGTACGTTGATGTAATAACCAGTCGCTCCATCCGGTAGTAACAGGATTGCAGCGCGGTAGAGTGGGCCATCAAAGAGAGCGATGGGTCTGTTAAGTTCCCGCTCTAGCCAGGCATCGTAGTCCGATTGTCGGTTGAGGAAATCAAGTGTCTCGATAGGGTTCGGCAAGTCATTTGCTATGTACTGTTTAACGGCACCCTCTATCTCCAGGAAGCGAGTCCTAAGGCAATCGCTAGCTTTTATGCATCCGATCATCGCTTCTTCAATGGCGACAGTACTTGTGGGCTCGGGGAAACGCCCCACATAGGGCAGACTTGCAAAGCTGGTATTTGGATTGGCTAATTCGGTGTACAGGATGCGCCGCTGCGGGTGCGAAAGGGGTACGGCGTATTCAGAACCATTGGGCTTGTTATGAGGCATGAGCGGTTCCTTTTTAAATGCGGGCCTGAAGGCAGCGGTAGGTGATAAAACAGTAACTAAAAGTATATTTTTAGCCGCTCCAGCTCAAGCGATGCGCTTGCATCGACATCTAATGAACCTTCTGACGCGTGGATTTATCCCAAGGCCTTTAGTTGTCGCAGTAGATCATGAAAACTTATTAGTGCTGGGGTATCTAACGACCTGCCAGCGTTGAGGCACACACAGCAGCTGTAACCTTCAAAGTTCTGCAGCCACAGTAAATGATGTGGTGTTGCCGGGCTGTGACTCCGCTCTAGGCTGACGTTATTTTCATCCAAGCGTATGCTTAGGTTCCGTGGCTGCCATTTGCCAGTGTTGGATATCCCCACGCCTAGGTATTTGAGGAAACTCTCCTTGGCTGTCCAGATACAGAAAAGCCTATCGGTAGCTGAACGCTTACCATGTTGCCTATTGGCCATGACAAGGGTTTGCCGCTCTTCAGGCGAGAGCACTGCAGCCACTGACTCGAGTTCAATATCGACGATTTGCTCTATGTCGATACCGACGGGTTCGGTGTCTAGAACCGCCACAGCCCAGTTCCCAGAGTGAGCAATATTGAAGTGATAACCCTGCGGTGATGGCTCGCCCAGAATAGGTTTACCTCCAGCGCTGGCGGTAAGGCGAATTCGTGATGGCGCGATATGAGTTAGCTGGCTAACCAACAATAGAGCCAGAGCGCGGCCTGCAAGGGTTCTCAGCGCATCATGGGGGTTGCGGAACGCTCGGCACCGTGAGGCTGTATCGGCGTCGACCAAGCGATATAGAAACGATAGCGCGACAGTGTCCACTGGGGTTTCGGCGGGTAGTTGTACTGCGAGTAAGCGAGCTTGCTTCATGACGCTCTCCGGTGCAGCCCCACGCAGGTTGCTCAACCAGCGATCGGCGCTTCGGTGGGATCACCTTGGTCGTGGCTGTAATCGGAGGGAAGTAGCTCTTCATGGAATTCTTCGTATTCGAATTCGGTCCGAGCCGATACCTTGGCAATGTGGAATAGCGCATCCCCTTCGTACACTGTGGGCAGGTTTGATCGACCGATAACAATCCCCGCAACACTGGCGGTTACCTCGACCTCTTCAAAGCCTAAGGGATCAGCAACGACACCGATGACTTGGCCTTTTTCGACTTGACCACCTAAGGGCACCAAAACCCGGTGAATACCGCTGCCCGGCGAGCGAATCCACTGGGTGGCTTTTGACACAATGGGCTTGTTTTTTACTTTCGCGCGGCTTTTTCGCAGCATGCCAATGTGGCGCATGACATTTTGCACGCCCTTAACGCCGGCGCGTATATACACTTCGTCGAAGCGCAATGCCTCGCAGCTCTCGTACAAGATGACGGGCACACCATTTTCGGTTGCATACTCACGCAGGGAGCCGTCGCGCACTCGGGAATCGATAATAATGGGTGCACCGAAGGCCTCCGCAATGGCCTGTACTTCCGGATCATCGAGTTCTGCGCGCACTTGAGGGAAGTTCGATCGATGCCGACCCCCGGTATGTAGATCGATACCGTAATTTGAGCGCGCGACAATTTCTTTCATAAACGTGTCGGCTAAGCGCCCGGTGAGCGAACCACTCGATGAGCCGGGAAAGGACCGGTTCAAGTCACGTCCATCGGGTAGATAGCGTGAGTGCATATTGAAGCCGTAGACGTTCACAATGGGAATAGCCAGTAACGTACCCGCCATACGCCGGGTGTCTAGGCTACGCACGACGCGACGAACAATCTCGACCCCGTTGATTTCATCCCCGTGAAGGGCCGCGCAGACAAACAGCGTAGGGCCCGGCCGGGCGCCCCGAACGACATGTACCGATAACGATAAATCGTCATTGGAAAAGGTGGGGGCAAGATCAATTTCAATGGTGCGCTGCTCGCCCGGAAAGACCGTCTCGCCCGCTAGTTGGAAGGGCTCTCGATAGGCACGTCGGCTTGCCGCGTTCAACGCGGGTCTACCCTTTATGTCTGCCGTGGGCCTTGCCAGGTTCGGCATTGGTCTCCACGAACTGAATAATCTTTTTGGCTACGTTAATGCCGGTGGCTTCTTCAATACCCCGAAGTCCTGGGGAAGAATTCACCTCCATCACCAAAGGGCCCCGCTCGGAGCGCAGTAGGTCGACCCCGGCCACATTGAGCCCCATGGTTTGCGCGGCTTTAACGGCGGTGCGTCGCTCCGCGGGGGTCAATTTGGTGGGGCGTGCGGTGCCGCCTCGGTGCAGATTGGAGCGAAATTCACCGGGTGCGGATGAGCGCTCCATTGCCGCGACCACTTTTCGATCGATGACAAAGCAGCGAACGTCGGTGCCACCCGCTTCTTTGATAAATTCCTGCACGAGGAAGTCGGCCTTGAGCTCGGTAAAGGCATCGATGACCGATTCCGCCGCTTTAATGGTCTCCGCTAGAACGACGCCACGCCCTTGAGTGCCTTCAAGCAGTTTCACTACCAGGGGTGCTCCGCCGACCAATTTAATCAGCTCGCGGGTGTTGTGCACATCGTGGGCGAACCCCGTTACCGGCATGCCCAGACCCTTGCGCGACAGCAGCTGTAGTGCCCGCAATTTTGAACGCGAACGGCCAAGGGGAATTGACCCTGTAAGACAGTAGGTATCCATCATTTCGAACTGTCGTATTACCGCCGTGCCGTAGTTGGTAATAGAGGCGCCAATACGGGGAATAACAGCGTCTTGGCGCTCGAGTTTCTCCCCGCGGTACCACACGGATGGGTTTGCGGAGGTAATATCCATGTAGCATTTGAGCGTATCGATAACACGGGTTTCATGGCCCGCCGCCGTTGCTTCCTCGACCAACCGAGAGGTGCTGTAGAGCTTGGCATTGCGCGATAGAACAGACAGTTTCACATTAACTCCGGGGGCTGCTCGCGATTACCGCCGAGCTTAAACGATTCGCCAGGTGACACGACAATGCCACGGCGGATGGCAGTGCGACCAATCAGCATGCGAAACAGCATGGAGTCTCGGTCGGTTAGGGTCATTTCTATTGTTCGGGGCTCGCCCGCTAGCATCAGTGTCGTCTCAATAACGGGTCGCGCCTCGCGATGACCACCCGAATCGGTGACGTCGCGGGTGTCGATCACTGGCGCTTCACAGTGCACAACTCGCTCGATTGTGCCCTGCTGTGGATGAACACCAAAACGCACCCAGGTGGTGTTGTCGCGCTCAAAATATTCGGTGTAAAAGGCGTGCAGCGCACTGGTTCGGGCGCCGGTATCAATTTTTGCCTTAACGGCGCCAATAGCGAGGTCGGGTAGACTGACCCACTCGCGCCATCCCAGTGTCAGCGGATTGCTCACTGGGGCTGCTGAATCGAGAGGCCGCGACCAATGCCGTAGTACTCAATGCCCAACTCCGCCATGTGTGCCGGGTTGTACAGGTTGCGACCGTCAACAATCAGTGGCCGAGTTAGCTTTTCCTTGATGAGCGTGAAATCCGGTGACCAGAAGGTTTTCCATTCGGTGCAGATAACCAAACAGTCGGCCCCTTCCAGAGCGGCCTCTTTACTCGCGCAGTACTGCATGTCCGAGCGCTCGCCATAAATGGCTTCGCAGGCCGCCATCGCCTGGGGATCGAAGGCTTGTACCTGTCCGCCACAACTCCAAATAGCTTCTATAAGCGAGCGACTGGGGGCTTCGCGCATGTCATCGGTGTTTGGTTTGAAAGATAGTCCCCAGACCGCGACGGTACGCCCCTCAAGTTGACTACCCAAGCTGGCCATGACCCGTTCCGCCAACTTGTTTTTCTGTTGCTGATTGGTGTCGTGAACCGCGGTCAAAATCGCTGCGCTCAGATCATGGGTGTGGGCTAAGTGTTTAAGTGCGCGCACATCTTTTGGGAAACACGAACCGCCGTAACCTGCGCCCGGGTAAATGAACTGGTAGCCAATGCGGGGATCAGAGCCCATGCCTTTACGCACCCATTCGACATCGGCGCCGACTGATTCTGCAATATTGGCGATTTCGTTAATAAAGCTGATTTTGGTGGCCAGCATGGCGTTGGCGGCGTACTTGGTGAGCTCGGCGCTGCGCGGATCCATGAACATGAGCTTTTCACGGTTGCGGTTGAAGGCCTGGTACATCCGGCGGAACTCTTCAATAGTTGCGGAGCTACGAGCTCCCACGATGATACGGTCTGGACTCATGCAGTCACTGACAGCAGAGCCTTCTTTCAGGAATTCGGGATTCGAGCATACTTCGAAAGGGATTGAGCGGCCTTGTCGCTCTAATGCATTGGCAATGCGTGCCTGTACCAAGTCCGCTGTGCCTACCGGTACCGTTGACTTGTTCACAATAACTTTGCGGGAGCTCATATTGGCGGCGATGCTGTCTGCTACATCCATGACGTAGCGCAGATCCGCCGAGCCATCTTCACCGGAGGGTGTGCCCACGCAAATGAACAGGTAATCGCTGCTCTGCACCGCATGTCTGGCATCGGTGGTAAATGTCAGCAATCCCTGCTCAATGCCGCCGGCGACCTTGCCATCGAGTCCGGGTTCAAAAAAGGGAATTTCCGCCCGGCGAAGCCGCTCGACACGGTCGGCGTCGATATCCATGCAGATAACCTGATGACCGACATCGGCAAAGACCGCTGCCTGCACCAAGCCCACATAGCCGCTGCCAAAAATACTAATTTTCATGCCAAAACTTGCTCCTGTGTCGATAGCGCCGTCATGCACGCTGCCCTTCCCATCAAAGATGGAAAGACTATGTCAGAAAGTTGAAGGAAATAAGACTAACCCTTAGTCAGACCTTACTCCACCACCGGCAATCAGATAAAATGCCGTTTTTGTGAAACCTCCCGGGAGCTGTGCTTGCCCCGCCAGTAGGATGACGATTATGAATAAAGCGGCCACCCAGCTGTCTCAGTACCTCGATACCGACACTCAAACCATCGAAAGCTTCGATGCCGAATTGTGGGCTTGCATGCGTGCCGAGGCGCAGCGGCAAGAGGACCATATTGAGCTTATCGCTTCCGAGAATTATGCCAGTCCTCGGGTGCTCGAAGCGCAGGGTTCGGTATTGACCAATAAATACGCCGAGGGCTACCCGGGTAAGCGCTACTACGGCGGGTGTGAGTTCGCCGACCAAGCCGAGTTGCTGGCCATTGAGCGGGCTAAAGCCCTCTTTGGTGCGGCCTATGCCAACGTCCAACCCCACTCGGGATCAAGCGCTAACATCGCGGTTTATCACGCATTATTGACCCCCGGTGACACGGTCATGGGCATGAGTCTCGCCGATGGTGGCCATTTGACCCACGGTGCGTCGGTCAGCTTTTCAGGTAAGTTTTACAACGCGGTTCAGTACGGCATTAACCACGACACCGGACTCATTGATTACGATGAAGTGATGGCCCTCGCTGTGGCCCATAAGCCTAAGTTAATTATCGCGGGCTTCTCTGCCTACAGCCGCACAATGGATTGGTCGCGTTTTCGCGACATTGCCGATGCGGTGGGCGCGTGGTTGTTGGTCGATATGGCCCACGTGGCGGGTTTGGTTGCGGCGGGTGTCTACCCGAGCCCAGTACCTTATGCCGATGTCGTGACATCCACGACACACAAAACCCTGCGCGGGCCACGCAGTGGCATCATTCTTGCCCGTGACAACGAGGAATTGCATAAAAAGCTGAACTCAGCGATTTTCCCGGGTGCACAGGGCGGGCCGTTAATGCATGCCATCGCCGCTAAAGCGGTGGCTTTCAAAGAAGCGATGGACCCGTCTTTTGTCGATTATCAGAAGCAGGTGGTTGCAAATGCCCAAACCATGGCAGCTACGTTCATGGCCCGTGGGCATAAAATTGTATCGGGCGGTACCGACAATCACCTGATGTTGCTCGATCTCATCGGCAAGCCTTACACCGGTAAAGATGCCGATGCTGCCCTCGGAGAGGCCTATATCACCGTCAATAAAAACGCAGTGCCCAACGATCCCCGTTCACCCTTTGTCACATCAGGTCTTCGGCTGGGTACGCCGGCCATCACTACGCGCGGTTTTGGTGAAACTGAGACAGCCGAGTTGACCCACTGGATTTGCGACGTCCTTGACTCCCTTGAGCAGGGCACCGATGCCCAGGTTATCCCGCAGGTGAGGGCTAAAGTGCTCGATGTTTGCGGCAGGTTGCCGGTCTACGGTCGGTGATCGCTACCGTGATTGCCAAGGTGATCGGTAGCAGTAAGATCGATAGCAATCTGATCGATAACTATAAGATCGATAAACACAAATAGTGGAGCGGTAGCTGTGCATTGCCCGTTTTGTTCCGCCGACGAAACCAAAGTTATCGATTCCCGGTTGGTAGCGGAGGGCGGCCAGGTGCGTCGTCGTCGTGAATGTTTGACTTGCCGGGAACGGTTTACGACCTATGAGTTAGCCGAGCTGGTGATGCCTCGGGTCATCAAGCAAAACGGCAGTCGAGAACCCTTTGACGAAGACAAATTGCGCGGTGGCTTTCTGCGCGCATTGGAAAAGCGACCGGTGTCGGTTGAAGATGTGGAAAAACACATTGGTCTCATCAAACACCGACTGCGCGCGACCGGTGAACGAGAAATTCAGTCTAGGGAGTTGGGTGAGTTGGTGATGGCTGCGCTCAGAGCGCTCGATCAAGTTGCCTACGTGCGCTTTGCTTCGGTGTATCGCAGCTTTCAGGATTTATCGGAGTTCCGTGACGCCATTGAAAGCCTTGAGGCAGATCCCTCGGACAAGGTCTGATGACAGCTCAATCACCCGCACAGCGCACGCTCGACGAGCATTACATGGCGCGTGCGCTGGAGCTGGCAAGCCGTGGGCGCTACTGGTGCAGCCCTAATCCCCACGTTGGTTGTGTGTTGGTGCGTGATGGGGTGGTGTTGGGTGAAGGCTTTACCCAACCACCGGGGGGCGCTCACGCAGAGATAGAGGCATTGCAGCAAGCGTCGTTCTGTCAGGGTGCCACCGCTTACGTGACCTTGGAACCCTGTAGTCATTGGGGCCGAACCGGACCCTGTGTCGACGCTTTGCTAGCGGCCGGAATCGCGCGGGTTGTCGTGGCCATTGAGGATCCTTTCCCCGAGGTGGCGGGACGTGGCCTACAGCGGCTACGTGAGGCGGGCATTGCCGTTGAGGTCGGTTTAATGGCCGACGCGGCCCGGCGCGAGATTGTGGGTTTCTTGCTGCGTGTTGAACGGGGTTGGGGCCGAGTGCGTTTGAAGCTTGGTGCATCTATGGATGGTCGAACTGCCATGGCATCGGGTGAAAGCCAGTGGATTACCAGCAGTGCAGCACGTCAGGATGTACAGCGCCTAAGGGCCCAGAGCTCGATGATCGTGACCGGCGTGGGCACCGTGTTAGCAGACGATTGCGCCTTGACGGTGAGATCCGATGAGCTTGGTCTGGAAGGCGAGCCACTGCGGCGGGCGACCCGGCGCCATCCCACTCGCGTTGTGCTCGATACCCGTGGCCAAACTCCTGCTGGTGCCCGCGTACTCAAAGGCCCTGCGGAGACCTTGATACTTCATGGTCCCGATGCCAACGATATGCCCGAGCAATGTGCTGAGGCCTGTCAGGTGACCAAAAATCGACTCGATTTAGGCGCTGTTTTTGCACGTCTGGGCGCTCTGGGTGGCAACGAAATTTTGGTGGAGGCGGGACCCACGTTGTCGGGAGCCATGTTACAGGCGGGTCTTGTTGATGAAGTGGTGCTCTATCAGGCACCGAAGTGGCTTGGGAGTACGGCAAGGCCCCTGGCCGATATGGCTATAGACAAGCTGGCTGACAGCATTGAGATGGACTACCGAGAGATAAGTCGGTTGGGCCCAGATCTGCGTATCATTGCTGCTCCGGTTAACCGGCACTGACGTCAACGACGACAACAAAGACAAAATAGGGAGTTCAAGTGTTCACTGGCATCATACAAGCGGTGGGAGAGATTGCCGCCATGGAGCGATCGGGTAACGATCTCCGACTGCGGGTGCGGACGGGCAAGTTGCCCCTTGCCGATGTGGTGCTAGGTGACAGTATTGCCACCAGTGGCGTCTGCCTGACGGTTACCGATTTGCCCGGGGACGGGTATTGGGCAGATGTCTCCCACGAGACCTTGGATTTTACGACCCTGGGTGAGCGAAATCTGGGCGATCGTGTCAATCTGGAAAAATCCTTAACCCCAAGCTCGTCCATGGGTGGTCATATTGTGAGTGGTCATGTAGATGGGGTTGGCACTATTGTCTCTATCGCCCGTGATGGGCGGTCGTGGCGCTACCAAGTGCGCGCCCCTGAAGCTTTATCCCGCTACATTGCCCACAAGGGCAGTATTACGGTGGATGGCACGAGTCTCACAGTGAATGCCGTCTCGGGCTCGGATTTTGAACTGACCATCATTCCTCAGACCTTTGGCGAGACGCTGTTTTCCGATTACGTCGAGGGTAGCCGTGTCAATTTGGAAGTGGATGTGGTTGCTCGCTACCTAGAGCGCTTGCTGCAAGCGGGAGGCCAAGCTGCGGCACCCGCGGGTTTGAGCTGGTCACAGCTTAAGGAGGCGGGCTATGTCAACGACTGACAATACGGTAGTTGCCCCCGATGATTTAGCCAGCCACCTGCGATATGGCCGTCAGGTCCTACTCCTTATTGATAACAGCGCCGGGAGTGCAACGGGTATCGTGGTGGTTGCTGCCGAGCTGTGTGAACCCGAACACATTACGTTTATGGCACGCCAAGCCCGTGGGTTGGTTTGCCTGGGTTTAACGCGCGAGCGTTGTGACCACCTGCACCTGCCACTGATGGTTGAAGGTGATGGTGCGGCGGCACCCTTTACCCTGTCGATTGAGGCTGCAGAGGGAATCGATACCGGTATCTCGGCTGCGGACCGTGCGCACACGGTCAGAGTGGCTGTAGCACCCGATGCGGTTGCCGCGGACCTAGTGCAGCCGGGTCATATATTTCCCGTCGCTGCTGCAGCGGGCGGCGTTCTGACCCGAGCCGATCGTGCCGAGGCCGCGACCGATCTAGCGCAATTAGCTGGATTGTCACCGGCCGCAGTGTTCACGGATGTCTTGGATGAGCGTGGCGACGTTGCCAGTGGCGATGATCTGCTCGCATTTGCTCAGCGACATGATTTACCGGTGGGGCGAGTGTCCGATTTGGTCAATTGGCGTCTGGCGAACCAACTGACCATCGAGCGGGTACGGGAAGGGGAAATTAACACCGCCCATGGGCCATTGCAGCTGACGGTCTATCGTGAAATTAATGGCCGTACCGTGCATATGGCTCTGTCACGGGGAGATATCAGCCCGAATCGGCCCACGCTGGTGCGGGTTCACGTGACATCCGTTTTGCGTGATCTGATTGGTACAACCCTCGATGGACAAGCCAGCTGGCGTTTTGATGGTAGCTTGCGGGCAGTCTGCGAATCAGAGCGAGGGGTTTTAGTGGTGATCAGTCGACCCGAGACCCCCGAATCCTTGCTTGCCAGTATTGACCGTATATTGGGGCAACAGTCAGTGGGGTCACAGGCCCCTGCCGAGGGTTGGGCATCTGTGGGGCTGGGTGCTCAGATATTGCACGATCTTGGGGTGGGACAAATCCACTTGATGGGTGCGCCTCTGAAGTACAATGCCTTGGCCGGATTTGGGCTTGAAGTGCTCGAGTTTGTTGCCCCAGGTTCATTCGATCACAGACAGGAGTAAGCTATGAGCACAACGGGAATTCAAACGACCGAGGGTCATTTAGGTCCCAATCAGGGCCGTTACACACTGGTGGTTGCCCGCTGGAACAGTTTTGTCGTGGAGCATTTGCTCGAGGGTGCCATTGATACCCTGCGTCGCCATGGTATAGCCGATGAGCAAATGCACATTGTGCGGGTACCGGGTGCGTTTGAAATACCCGTGGCCTGTCGTCACCTGGCCAACCGCAGCGACTGTGATGCCATTATTGCGCTGGGTGCTGTTATTCGGGGTGGCACACCGCATTTTGACTATGTTGCGGGTGAGTGCACGAAAGGTCTGGCGCAGGTGCAAATGGACACGGGTAAGCCCATTGCTTTTGGTGTACTGACAGTGGACTCCATTGAACAGGCGGTTGAGCGCTCGGGTACTAAAGCGGGCAACAAAGGTGCTGAAGCAGCCATGAGTGCCCTTGAAATGGTCAACTTATTTAGCGCCATAGACTCTTGATGGCGGTGGTCAATCCCCTCGCGGCCCAGCGTCGCCGGGCACGTCATTTCGCACTTCAGGCGCTGTATCAGTGGTCCATGACTGGCGCAGACCTGAACGAGATCGAGGCTGAGTTTCGGGTCGATAATGACTTTAGTCATGTCGACGGCGAGTACTTTAACCAGTTGCTGGTGGGGGCGGCCAATCAGGCGCGCGAGCTTGATGCGCTCTACACGCCTAAGCTTGACCGGCCCATTGACGAACTCGATCCCATCGAGCGAGCGCTGTTGCGCATGGGCGTGTTTGAGCTCAGGGACCGGATCGACGTGCCATACCGGGTGGTTATCAACGAAGCGGTGGCACTGGCGCGCAAGTTCGGTGCCACCGATAGCTTTCGCTACATCAACGGTGTGCTCGATAAAATGGCAAAGGATCTTCGACGACTCGAAATTGACGCGGGCTTGTAGCAGGCGGCCGCCACCGTGTCTGAATTTCAACTGATCTACCGTTATCTTGCCCAATTCGGTGCCGGCCCTTGGGTGCAATTGGGTGTCGGCGATGATGCGGCAGTAGTGGCCCCGCCTCCGGGGCATGTCACGCTGGTGTCGACCGATACTCAAATCGAAGGCCGTCATTTTCCCACCCATACCTTGCCTGAACATATCGCTTATCGAGCGGTTGCGGCGGCGGCGAGTGATTTGGCGGCTATGGCTGCCCATCCGATGGGCATGACCCTCGCGTTGACCCTACCCTCGGCTGATGAACTCTGGTTACACAGTTTTTCGCTCGGGTTGGGCCGGGTGGTAAAAGATTTTTCGCTGCCACTTGTGGGTGGCGATCTTACCCGTGGCCCCCTCGCCTTAACGGTAACGGTATTGGGCCATGCCCCCGCCGATAGTTGCTGTCGTCGTAGTGGCGCGAAGTCGGGTGATTTGGTCGCAGTGACGGGTACCTTGGGTGACAGTGCCGCTGGATTATGCGTACTTGAGGGCGATATCTTAGTACCTGATGGTGTCAGCGACGCGTCCTTGGAATGGCTCGAACAGCGATTTTTTGCTCCCACGCCCCGGTTTGAGTTCGTTGATTGGCTAGCTAAGTATGCCCACGCCAGCATCGATATATCCGACGGTTTATTGGCCGATCTGGCGCATGTGGCGCACGCGTCGGGCGTCAGTATTGATATCGAAAGCCAGCGATTACCCCTGTCCCAAGCGATCAGCCACTGGCCCCAATCTCAGGCTCTAAAGTGGGCTTTGACAGGCGGCGACGACTACGAACTGGCGTTCACTTTCCCAAGTCATCTGTCACCGCCGCCGGGGAGTTCCGTAATTGGGCGTGTCTTAGGGGATGGCTCTGGAGTGCGCGTTGATGGCGAGTGCTTAGATGCGAGGGGATATGACCACTTCCAATAACGAATCGTCGGTGATCAAACCAAGCTGGCGCCAAATTCGACAGTCTCCTGTTTTGTTGTTAGCTACTTGGGGCGGCGCCGGTTTGGCTCCGGTGGCCCCGGGTACTGTGGGTACCTTAGCGGCCCTACCCTTTGTTGTGCTGGTGTTGTGGTTAATGTCCGGTATGGGCGCGCTGCTGGTTGCGCTGGTGTTGTTGGTCTTGGGCAGTGTGGCCAGTCAGCGGGCGGGGCGTGCGTGGGGTAAACCGGATCACGGTGCCATTGTGGTCGACGAAGTGCTGGGTATGCTGATTACGGCGGCACTACCCTGGTATTTGCTCTCGCCAGCCATTAGCAGTGTCGTTTTCTATGGATTGGCTTTTGCCGCTTTTAGGGCGTTCGATATTGGAAAGCCCTGGCCCGCCTCTTGGTGCGATAGGCATCTGAAGAATGGCTTGGGTGTCATGTTAGACGACGTTGCCGCAGGGTGTTGGGCAGCGCTGGTTTTGGCACTTGCCCTGCAGTTGGGCTTGCTGGATTAATCAGGTACAGGCTTACGCTCAGTGCAATCGCCTCACTACCTGATCGGCAATAGCGCGAAGTGGCTCTGCCCGCTGTTCGTAATGGGCGATAGCCGCCAGAGCTTGGCGCAGCAGTGCCTCGGCTTCGGTCTTTGCGCCCTCTAGTCCTAAACAGCTGACGTACGTCGACTTCTCAGAGCTCAGATCTTTGCCGGCGGTTTTGCCCAATTGCTCGCTGGACTGGGTGACGTCTAGGATGTCGTCGGTAACCTGAAAGGCTAGGCCTAGGTGCTTACCAAAAGTCGCCAGTTGCGCTAAATCCCGCTCGCTGGCCCCGGCACAGATACCCCCTGCGACGGTCGCCGCGGTAATGAGTGCACCTGTTTTTAGGTGATGAATTTGTTGCAGGGCATCCAGTGACAACCCTTGTCGTTCTCCCGCTAGGTCCAGCGCTTGCCCACCGACCATGCCTGAAAAGCCCACCGCACGGGTGAGCAGCTGTAATAATTCAATGCGCTGCATGGCGCTGAGGCTATTCTCTGAGGCTATCTTTTCAAACGCGGCCGCTTGCAACCCATCCCCGACGAGAATAGCGGTGGCTTCATCGAATGCCTTGTGCACGGTGGGTTGGCCTCGACGCAAATCATCGTCATCCATGGCGGGCAGGTCATCGTGAACGAGTGAGTAAGTATGTAGCCACTCGATAGCGGTGGCGACAGTAACAATGCCATCGCTGATACTGCTGTGAAATAAACCGTAGCTGGCCCGGGCCAATTGCGCGCGGATTTGTTTGCCAGGGGTGGCCAGCACATAGTCGATAGCTTGGCTTAACACCGGCGCATCACACTGCAGCGGGCTCGGTTTATCGCTGGACCTCATGGGTCTAAAGCTTCCAGATCTCCGTCTGAGGTGAGCACAGCAACCCGTTGTTCAGCCAACTCAAGGGTGGCTGTGGCGCGTTTAACAAGTGCCATACCCTGCTCGTAGAGAGCTAAAGATGCTTCTAAACTAACCTCTGGATCTTCCAGTTTTTCCACAATCTCCGACAGGGCCGACATCTGTTCTTTAAGGTCAGGCTGCTTTTGTTCTTCATCGGTCATGAAGATACCTTTATCGGGTCCAGTTCAGTCACAAAGGTGGTGTTGTACACAGTATCTAAGGTGCCCGCCGCAATAATGGCATCCGCGGTTAAGCCTGCATCAATACGATTTTGGGATTGGCTGGCGTGATGGATGAACTGGTCTGGGATACCGATATGCCTGACGGGGCAGTCGATATGTCGCTGTGCTAATAATTCAGCGACAGCGGCACCTGCGCCGCCGGCGATACAGTTTTCCTCTACGGTGACCAGACGCTCACATTGTTGGGCGAGCGCCACGATGCGCGCCTCATCAAGGGGTTTCACCCAGCGCATATCGACGAGGGTAGCATCAAGAACCTCTGCCGCCCTTTTGGCCTCTGGCAGTAGGACGCCGAAGTTCAAAATCCCGACGCGATGCCCTTCACGCACTGTAACCGATTGACCCAGGGGTAGCTCGGTCATGGTCTGCTCAATAAGCACGCCCACCCCTGCACCACGTGGATAACGCACTGCTGACGGTCCGCGATGTTGATAGGCGGTATACAACAATTGTCGGCACTCATTTTCATCACTTGGGCAGGCGATGATCATATTGGGCACACAGCGCAAATAGCTAAGATCGAACACGCCGTGATGGGTGGCTCCATCTTGTCCTACCAGACCGGCGCGATCGATGGCGAAGGTGACATCGAGATTCTGCAGCGCCACATCGTGAATAAGCTGGTCGTAGGCCCGTTGCAGGAACGTTGAGTAAATGGCTACCACCGGTTTCAAGCCATCGCAGGCCAGCCCAGCCGCGAAAGTCACCGCATGCTGCTCGGCAATGGCCACGTCGTAATAGCGGCGTGGA
The DNA here is from genome assembly GCA_913057135.1 of uncultured Halieaceae bacterium. GTDB lineage: Bacteria > Pseudomonadota > Gammaproteobacteria > Pseudomonadales > Halieaceae > Luminiphilus. The sequence continues at coordinate 77,143 of CAJXNM010000002.1, read as the reverse complement.
TAGGCCTCGGCGAACTGGACCATCCCAGAACCCTCACACATCGCCGGCGTAATACCTACAAGACGACTATCGGCTTCAGCCATATCACACAGCCAGCGCCCGAACACATCCTGGTATTTCGGTGGGCTGGGCTTTGTCGGCGCCGGTGGTGCGTCCTCCGATGGTTTCGATTCAATCTTGTTGATCGCGTGATAACCCACTGGGTCACGCTCCGCAGGTTCGAATCCTTTGCCTTTGACGGTCCGAATATGCAGCAGTTGAGGACCTTTTAGCTCTGACATTGCTCTTAGGGTGTGCACCAGCTGAGGGAGATCGTGGCCATCCAGGGGCCCCACGTAATTGAACCCCAGCTCCTCGAAGAGCATGCCCGGGGCCACCAGGCTTTTCCATTGCTCTTCCGTCTTTTTGGCCAGATCCCAGGCGGTGCGCACATGCTCCAGTAGGCGTTTTGACCCTTCTCGAAAGGCAATGTAGGTGGGGCTGGCCCAAATTTTGGCAAAGTAAGTCGCTAGACCGCCGGTGTTGTGCCCAATCGACATTTGGTTGTCGTTGAGGATAACCAGCAGATTCGGTCGGGTATGCCCGGCGTGTGCCAGGGCTTCAAAGGCCATGCCGCCGGTGATGGCGCCATCGCCGATGACCGCCACTGTTTTGCGATCGAGTCCCTGTTGTCGGGCCGCAATCGCCATGCCAACGGCGGCAGAAATACTGGTGGATGAGTGTCCGACTCCAAAGGTGTCGTAGGGACTCTCGCTGCGCTTGGGAAACCCTGACAGCCCCCCTTTTTGGCGCATGCTATGCATTTGATGCCGGCGTTCGGTGAGAATCTTATGCGGGTAGGTTTGATGGCCTACGTCCCAGACCAATCGGTCTTCGGGGGTATTAAGCACATGGTGCAGTGCCACTGTAAGCTCAACGACCCCTAGGCCTGCGCCAAAATGCCCACCCGTATGGCTGACGCTGTGCAAAAGAAACAAGCGTATTTCGGCGGCGAGGGCGACTAGCTCCTCGTCACTGAGTTGATGTAGCCGATCTCGATCTAGCTCGATGGCATCGAGTAGAGGGGTATCGGGTACAACTGTCGGAAAATCCTGCAACATTGGTCGATAATACCGCAACTTGCTCTAGGGTGTGAGCCTAGAGTTGCTGGCTACCAAAGGTTGTTCGCAGCTCTTCCCGTAATCCCTGCTCTAACCGCTCGTAACCCGTGGCGAACAGTGTTTCTCCATCGGGCCAGTACAAACTCGGATCAACTGCACCGGTGGCATCGTATAGACGAGTACCAATTGGCATAACATGCACCCCGGGGTGCGCTCTGGCCCACCGTGCCAGCGTTACCGTGAAATCTTGCAATTGTTCCAACTGCGCCTCAAAGGCTGGACCGTCGAGGGGAGGAATCACGACCAAATGTGGCGAGACCCCATAGTGTTCTCTGGCTCGCAACAATTTATCCAGTGCCAGAAAGACATCATCGGAGGCCCGTGACGCGTCACTCATCTCTAATAACAGCACGGTAATGTCCGGTTGGTACCACGCCACTGCTCGTTGAAAACACTCTGCGATGGCCTCGGGCCGATACAGGGGGGACGCTCTAACGACCACATCACTGCCTAAAAGCACATCGGGGACATTACGCCAGCGCGCCAGGTGATTGCGCCCGAGCATTAGAATGCCCCCCGAGGGCACCCGCTGCACACCGTCAACCTGCTCAAGGCTGCGAGTAATGGCCTCGCAGTCAGCGACTTGCCGCGCAAGGGACCAGTGGTAGCCCAGTCGAGCTATCAGCACTAGCATCGGTATCAGCAGGGCAATGACCGATAGCCTGACGACGGCTGTCTTGGCGCTATCCATGTGCTAATTCCTCGCGGTAAACTGCGGCTATGTTATACCAACGTAAAATTTCCGGCGCGGAGCTTTTGGCCGCAAAACTGGAGCTTCACTTACACCATGCCCGTTTTGCGTTGGTGGGCGCTCACGCGGTGGGTGTCGCCGCCGTCGTTGCCTTGTTGTGGTTTCAGGCTAGCGACGTCTTGCTACTGTCCTGGGCGGTGGCCATGCTCACTCTGCTGCTCGTGCATTCCATGCGAATGAGTGGTGCCCTTGAAGGCGAGCGATTTATACGTGGTCGTTTCTCCGTTTATGTCGAGCTAATCGCCAGCGCGGTACTACTGGGTGTGGCGTGGTCGTCAACTGTGTTTTGGTTAGACGGCATACTCTCGGATCAGATGTTCTATTTGCTGTTGCTCATCGTCACTATCATCTCCGTCGTGGCGGTGGCGGTCACGTCTGTGGTGCGCGAAGTTTATATGGCTAATTTATTCGCCACCTTGATTCCGGTAGCAACGTGGCTGGCGTGGCACTATGACGTGCGTGCCTTCAATTTGATGTTGGCAGCGTTACTCACCGCCTTGTCGTTACTCATGGCTCTCGCAAGTGGCTGGATGAGTCGTTCCTTTGGGGACATGATTCAGTCCAGTCTAGAGCGTGAAGCCATGAATCACGACTTTGCCGAGCTGTCCGAGAGCCTGCGCTTGAAGAATCAGCAGTTACAAGAGGCGCGGCAGCAACTGGCAGATATTGCCACCATCGACGAATTGACGGGATTGAAGAATCGCCGTGGCGCCAATCAGGTCTTTGAGACCGAGATTAGTCGCGCTCGACGGGCGGGTTTCTCTCTGGCCATCATCATGCTCGATGTCGATCACTTTAAGCTCTACAACGATACCTACGGCCATCCGTCTGGGGATTTGGTGCTGCAGAAACTCGCCGAAGTGTTGATGGGGGTCACCTCCCGTGCGGGTGAGCTTGCTGTTCGGATGGGCGGCGAAGAGTTTATGATGATTTTGCCTGGCTCCACTTCGGGCGATGCCATGAGTACAGCCGAGGCGGTGCGTGAGCGTGTCGCCGCTTTGAAAATGCCCCATGCCTCATCACCCACAGGCGAGTTTGTGTCGGTGAGTCAGGGTGTGGTGGCCTGTGTGCCCGGTATGAAAACCGAGATCAGTGATCTCATCGATGCCGCAGACAGGGCCCTCTACGATAGTAAAGACGGCGGACGCAACGCCATCACTTTATCCGCTTACACGCCCAGTTAGCCTAAGGTTCAAGATGTCGACGCAGCCGTGACAATTGGCGTCGCTCATGCTTGTCGGGTCGGTGGTCAGGGCGCGCCATGGTGCCAGCCGCTTTGCGCGCTTCGGCCGCTCGGGCTCTGCGCTCTAGACTTGCACTCGTCTCTCGGTATAGCTGCTGTGCCTGCGGTGCGCCGCGCCGCTGATCCGACAGTGCGAGAACGTCAATTTCTCGCTCATCCCAGCCCTGTCTAATTAATAGTCTGTCGCCCACCGCTATCTCTTTCGAGACTTTGACCCGCTGACCATCTATCTGCACTTTGCCACCCTCTATCGCCGCTTTCGCTAAGCTTCGAGTTTTAAAAAAACGCGCCGCCCAGAGCCATTTATCAATGCGCAGCTTGCCGATAGGTAAGTCGGTATCAGACGCCATGGGCGAGTCCATCGAAGATTTCGTTGAAGTGGTGTATGGCAGGGAACTGGGTCGCGCTGCGAATCGGGCCGGTACTATCGGGCTGACGTAGTGTCACGAGATGTGCCACGCCAAATATATCGGCGGCCCCCAGCACTGCTTCAGAGTCATCGATGAATAAGGTCGAGGTCGGTTGAAAAGGGTGTGTTTTTACAAGTTGTTGCCAGAACTGTTGTGACTCTTTTGGGGCACCGAACTGATGGGAACTCACTATGTGATCAAACCAAGGTGCAAGCTGCACCTGTTCTAGCTTTATTCTGAGGGTTTCGGGGTGTGCGTTGGTAATGAGGGCAACCTGGCAGTGGCTGGCCTTCAGTTTGGCGAGAAAATCTGCGGCCTCGGGTCGCCAACCAATTCCCTGAGACAACTGCCGCTTCAGGGCTGCGACATCGAAACCCACCGTTGCGCTCCAAAAGTCCAGGCAGTACCAGTTTAGTTTGCCCGCCTCTCGTTGAAAGATGGGTCTCAGGTAGTCCTGAGCCTGGTGTACCGATACACCCTGATGTCTGGCGTAGGCCTTCGGGATCTGGTTCAGCCAAAAGTCGTTATCGAAGCGCAAGTCGAGGAGCGTGCCATCCATATCGAGTAGCACGGTGGTGATCGCAGACCAGTCGATCCGCACAATGGAATTACAGGAAGCTACAGTGATGGCCATGAGCAGTGCTATCCTTGTGCCATGAATGATCAGTTAACAACCGACGCGGGCGGGCGCGCCCCGTGGGTTCAATTGCCAGGGGCCCCTGCGCACCTCATTGATGAACTTGTTTCCCTAGCCGGTCGCGCCGATGCGCTGCTGTTGCAACACTATAACAACGCTGACGGGATAGGTGTTGAGCGCAAGTCCGATAGCAGTCCGGTGACCCTAGCTGACCGGGATGCCCACGACTTGATCTTGCGGGGTCTCAATCAATTGACGCCTGACATACCGGTACTGTCCGAGGAGTCGCCGGCGGAACAAATTAGCGAGCGGCTGAACTGGAAACGATGTTGGATTGTTGATCCCTTAGATGGCACCAAAGAATTCATAGGCCGAACCGGTGAGTTCACGATCAATATCGCCTTGATCGATCAGGGGCGCCCCATTCTCGGCCTATTGAGCGTGCCGACTCAGGGTTTGTGTTACGTAGGTATACCGGGGCAGGGGGCGTGGTGTATTGATCCTGTGGATGACGCGGGTCAGCGCCCTGTGCGCGCGCTTGGGGTGCAAGCTCTTTCACCCCAGTTGCCACTTAGGGTACTCGCTAGCGTCCGTCACAATGCCGATCGGGTGGCAGCGGTGTTGTCGAAGCTTGAACGTGTTGGCACCGGTACCCGACGAATTAATGCGGGCAGTGCGCTTAAATTCTGCGCTCTATTGGAAGCCCAAGCAGACATTTATCCCCGAACATCCCCGTGCTACGAGTGGGATGTTGCCGCCGGCGATGCCCTGGTAACCGCGGCGGGAGGATTCGTGGTCGATACCCAGGGTGCTCCTCTGCGTTATAACCAGCGCGACAGCCTTTTGGTTGAGCGGTTTATTGCCGGTGCCGATGACGCCATCGACTGGCCGGGTCTTTTGCACCGGTAGCTTGTCAGGCTGGCAGCTTGCGAGTAACGTCCCACTCATAGGACGGTTGGGAGTGGTTACATGGTGAAGGGAGTCGAAGGTGGCGATGCCGCCAATCATGAAATGACGCCCGCTATGCGCCTCATGACATTGCAATCCCGTCACAAAGCACTCGACGCGAAGATCACTGACCTGCAGTCCATGCCCTACCAAAACCAGTTGCTGATTCAGCGACTGAAGAAAGAAAAGCTGCGCTTAAAAGATGCCATTGAGCGTTTAAAAGACGAGATGATTCCCGATCTCAACGCCTAGTCTCGCGCCGTTTCCAGTGCTAGAAGCCATCGCTTGCGGTCGAGTCCGCTGGCAAACCCTGTCAGGGCACCGTTGGCACCCACAATCCGATGACATGGCACGATAATGGCGAGAGGGTTGCGGCCAACGGCTGCCCCAACCGCACGTGCTGCCGTTGCTCTACCCACAGCTTTGGCGATGTCACCGTAGCTTTTAGTATGCCCATAGGGGACGCCGAGAAGCTGCTGCCAAACCTGCTGCTGAAACGGAGTGCCGCTGGGCGCAAGGGGTAGATCGAAGTGCCGTAATTGCCCTGCGAGATAGGCGTGGAATTGTTGCTCGGCCTGTTCAAGCAAAGGGAGCAAGGTTCCCGCCGGAGATTGCGTCGGCGCCATAGCATCAGTGTCCGCCCAGTCACTGTCTGCCCAGTCACTGTCTGCCCAGTCACTGTCTGCCCAGTCGCTACCGATCCAGCCGCAGTGGATCAGTCCATCGGAGCAAACCTCAATCCGGAAAGGTCCCAGGGGCGATGGCAAGGTGCGGGCAGCCTTGGGGTTCATTGCTGTCATGGCCTAACAGCAGATGCATTTGAGGAGGACTCCGCATCCTCCGCGTGTGACGCCTCTCCTGGTCTTGCGGCCATCAGCTCGCAAGCATGAGCGGCAAAGCCGGCACCCGCTTGGCCGTACAAATTGAAGGCCGAGATGCCATGTTCCCGTAACTCCTCGGCGTGATCGCTGTGGCGCACGACGGCGGCGAGCTCTCCCTCGTAATGCATTGAGCGCAACAACTGGGCCACCAACATGTTCTCGGGGTGATTGGTGAGTGCCAGCATGACGAGTTCTACTTCCGACAGATTAATGCGGTACCAAAAATCGGGGTCCGAGGCATCCGCATGGATGACCCGCCGCTGCTCTTCCCGATGGCTCGCGACGCGCTGTGGAATGGCTTCTACCCCTAGCAGTTGTTGGCCCCACTGGGGTGCCAAAGCTTCATAGGCGCCAGTGCCCACGCGACCCATACCTAGAATGACGATGCGCACATCGCGGGTGGATTCAAAGCTTTGCACCAGTGCGCCACTCTGGAACTTCAGGAGTCGATCCCGGTGTTTGAAATAAATTTTATGGGTGGCGGCTGAAATGGGTGCGGCTACAACGAAGCTGATGGCAATAGCGATAGACAGTGCGGCAATCCAATCACTGCTCACCCATCCAACAGCCGCCGCCACCGATACAACGATGAGCCCAAACTCACTGTGATTGGCTAATGCACCCGACGCCAGGACCGCAGTACGTGGGCTGGTGTGGAAACGTGTCATGAGGGGGAAGTAGTACAGCGGCTTGAGGGTGGCAAGCAAACCCAGCAACAGAGCCACGCCAATGAGGGTTGCAGAAGGCCAGCCACCGAGCCCAATCGACAGGAAAAATCCAACCAAGAAGAGATCTTTCAACTGGACCAGGTTGTTAGCAAGGGTTCGAGATTTCGGGTGGCCCGCGAGCACGGCACCTACAAAAAGCGCCCCCAAATCACCTTTGATACCGACTAATTCAGAGGCTTGTGCTGAACCGATGGCCAGCGCCAGACCCAGAAGCGTGAGGAGTTCGCCATAGCCTGCGACCCGCAGCAGATACAAGATGGCGGGTTTCAATGGGATCACTAGCAAGATGCTGAGTGCGTACCATGTCGGCACCTTACCGGCAGAGACGGCCAGAAAAACCACTGCCACTAGATCTTGGACAATGAGAATGCCGATAGCTAATGCCGCGTGATTGGAGGATAGCTCGCCGCGCTCCTGTAGGGTTTGGATGACAAATACCGTACTTGAGAAGGTCAGGCCGAAGGCGATGATGGCGGCTGCATTCACGCTCAATGTCAGTCCGGGGAGCAGCACGGTGAGAGACAGCAATAAACCCATCATGGCGATTTGAGTGATCGCCATGTGTACCAATGTGGTGCCCCAGACTTTGGACTCGAGCAGTTTTTGAGGCTCAAGTTTGAGTCCAATGGTAAATAACATAAGGGTGATACCGTGCTCGGAGAGTGTCTCGAGTAGCGGGCCACTTTCTATGCTCAATTCATGGAGCACGAACCCCGCAGCGAGATAACCCACCAGGGCGGGAAACCCGAGGGCGCGGCTGGCCATACCGCATAGCAGAGCAATGACAATGTTGAGAGGCTCAATAAGCAGCACGGCTAATTCCTGCGGTCTAGCGTATCGGATAAAAGCGCAGTAACGGCGCAAGCCAGAAGAACACGTTCAGTCATCGCAATGCTGGTGATCGATGCGATCGTATCGACGGTGACCAGCGATAGAGTGCACAGGGTCACCGTGAGTATCAAGCTAAGACGCGCACTTCCCATCAATCCAAGCCCGAGCAGTAAAAAGAGAGCACCTACGCCCGCCGATATCAGCGCTGATGCGGATGGAGGTAGCAACCAAAGGGCGGCTATTCGCCCTGTACCGGTGGCCAGGGCCAGCGCTGTCGCCGCACCACGGGTAGCGCGGTACACCAGAGAGCCCTGAGGCGGCCGTCGGTCCATGGGATTTCCTGTTGCTGATCTGAGCCTATACTTTAGACTGCTTCGCTCTTTCACGTTAGTCCCGAGCGCATGAAGTCTATCGATGCCCAACAGTTAAGTGAGCAGCTCCGTAAGCGAGGTTTTGCTTATTTATCGATCGATGCTTATGACCGATTAGCGTCTACCCAAAGTACGCTGAAGCAGCACTGTGAGCAGGGTGATATTCACGGCCACGTTATTGTGGCTGCTATGCAAACCGACGGTAAGGGACGTCGTGGTAAAACTTGGGTGAGTCCGGCATCGGGCAATCTCTATGCAAGCATCGGATGGCGCTGGCCGCAGGATCAAACTGACATTGGCATGCTCAGTCTGGCCGTGGGTTGTGCCATTGCTGAAGCCCTCGAAACTGATTTTGGCGTATCGGTCCAATTGAAATGGCCCAATGACTTAATCGTTGAGAATGGCAAGCTCGGAGGTATCCTAATCGATCTCATACCCGATACAGAGGGGTTGGTCAGCATCATCGGTATCGGGCTGAACATTGCGATGTCGAGTCACATGGCGAGTACGGTCGATCAGGCTTGGACCGATTTACATTCCCTGCTTCCCGGTGAGGGTGGTGGAACGTTACCCGATACCCAAAAGGTGGCAGTGAGTGTCATTGGGGGTGTTGTGAAAGCGCTCGAACAGTTTCGCGTGAGTGGATTTCAGCCCTGGCGCGGTCAGTGGCAGCGGCGAGACAGCTTGTTAGGTCGAGCATTACAAGTGAGCGCACAACAAACATGGGTTGGCACGGGTGCCGGTATTGCCCCTGACGGTGCCTTGATGGTCGAGACCGCCCAAGGGCTTGTGCCGGTCTACGCGGGTGACGTTTCTGTGCGTCCGGTGTCTTGTGAGGATGGTCCCTGATGGCGACCTCAGTAATGGCTATTGAGGCCCTATTGATCGATGTGGGAAATACGGCTATCAAATGGTGTCTGATACAGGGTAAGAATGCTGCCATTGAGGCACGGCGATGTTCCCGAGACCCCGATGAGCTGGTAGCAGCGGTGACTGACGCCGTGTCAGCATTATCGTCGACGCCAACGATTTGGCTCGCAAGTGTAGCGGATGAACATTTCGATGGCGGGCTTGTAAAGGCCCTGAGAAGCGCCGGGTTTCAGGCCATACACTCGGTGGTTACCGAGTCGGAAGAGCTTGGATTGCACAATAGTTACAGCGAGCCCCAGCGCATGGGCGTTGACCGATGGCTGGCGATGATCGCTGCCAAGTATGGCTGTTCGGAACCGTGCATCGTCATTGATGCAGGTACTGCTTTGACCATCGACGTGGTAACGGCCGATGGCCAGCACAGTGGTGGTTACATAGTGCCGGGTATTGAGCTCATGCAGGGGGCATTGTTGCGCGACACCCAGCGCGTCCGTTTCAGCGAACAGCTAGACCCAACCACGGTTCCTGGCGATTCCACTGCAGCGTGCGTTGTTGCCGGTGCCTGGGCTTCGTTATTGGGTGCCGCCACCTTGGTGACCCAGCGCTATCCCAAGCATCGTGTCGTTGTCACCGGCGGCGCGGGTAAGCATTTGCTGTCGCTGGGCCTAGACGGCGAGTGGCGACCCGATCTGGTTTTGGAGGGCTTGGCTATAAAGGCTGCCAACGCCCCTTGACGTAGGGTGTCTAACTGGCCATCATCTGCGCCCTCTCCGGAAACGCTCCGGACGCACAACAAGGCTGGCGTAGCTCAGTAGGTAGAGCATCTGATTTGTAATCAGGCGGTCGGGGGTTCGATTCCTCTCGCCAGCTCCAATTTTTACCTTGTCGTATTCCTGTCACACAAACACCAGTGCTTGATGCCAGTCATCAAAGCAAAGTGTGAACATTTTGCCCTAACGGCTAAATCCGGGTTATCCCCCTAGAAATCTGTTGACATCCGAGGTTGACGTCACGAGAATGTGCGCCCTCTTGGAGGGGTTCCCGAGTGGCCAAAGGGATCAGACTGTAAATCTGACGCGCGAGCTTCGGTGGTTCGAATCCACCCCCCTCCACCAAATTAGAGAGCAAGGCAGTTGGGTTAACTCCCGACGGCCTAGCTGGTGCGAGGGTAGAGTGGGTTCGAACCACCGGTTCGACTCGGAGCCACCGGAGGTGGCGGAGAGAGCGTCGCGTAGCGACGACCCGAAGGGCGGAGGCCGCAGGCCGACGTAATCCACCCCCCTCCACCAAATTAGAGAGCAAGGCAGTTGGGTTAAGTCCCGACGGCCTGGCTTGTGAGACGAATAATGACGAGGGCAGCTTCGAGTCGGGGGCTGCCTTTTGTTATGGCTTGGCCCCCAGGGGTGGCGGTGAGCAATTCCGGGTTGCATGCCGCGGGTATAGTTCAATGGTAGAACCTCAGCCTTCCAAGCTGATGATGCGGGTTCGATTCCCGCTACCCGCTCCATAACAGGTACGAAAGTTTGCGGCTCATATAGCTCAGTCGGTAGAGCACTTCCTTGGTAAGGAAGAGGTCACCGGTTCAAGTCCGGTTATGAGCTCCATGTATACAGATGCGCGAATGCACATCTGATTGAGGATGCAGCCACCCGTGGTGGGTAGCTGTGGTGTGAAGTCCAGGCAGTTAGCAAGGCGTGAGAAAACGCGCCCAGAACTGACTCAGGAGAGAGTGTCGACATGTCGAAGGAATCATTTGAGCGTTCGAAGCCCCACGTCAACGTGGGCACGATTGGGCACGTAGACCACGGTAAGACGACGCTGACAGCGGCGTTGACGCGAGTGGCTGCAGAAGTATTTGGTGGTACGGCGGTAGCGTTTGACGGTATCGATAACGCCCCGGAAGAGCGCGAGCGTGGTATCACGATTGCGACGTCGCACGTTGAGTACGAGTCGAACGATCGTCACTACGCGCACGTAGACTGCCCCGGACACGCGGACTACGTTAAGAACATGATTACGGGTGCGGCCCAGATGGACGGCGCTATTTTGGTGTGTGGTGCCACCGATGGTCCTATGCCCCAGACCCGTGAGCACATCCTGCTGTCGCGTCAGGTAGGTGTACCGTACATCGTGGTTTTCCTGAACAAGGCTGACTTGTTGGCAGAAGATTGCGGCGGTGTTGATACTGAAGAGTTCGAAGAGATGAAAGAGCTGGTAGAGATGGAGCTGCGCGAGCTGCTCGATACCTACGAGTTCCCTGGCGATGACACACCCATCATTTGCGGTTCAGCGCTGATGGCGTTGAACGGCGAAGATGAAAACGAGCTGGGCACGACGGCGGTTAAGAACCTGATCGAGGCGTTGGATTCTTACATTCCTGAGCCAGAGCGTGCGATTGATCAGCCATTCCTGATGCCTGTTGAGGACGTATTCTCGATTTCAGGTCGTGGTACGGTGGTAACGGGCCGTGTTGAGCGTGGCATTATCAAGGTTGGCGATGAAATTGAAATCATCGGTATCCGCGATACCCAGAAGACGACGTGTACGGGTGTTGAGATGTTCCGCAAGCTGCTTGACGAAGGTCGTGCGGGTGAGAACGTCGGTGTATTGCTGCGTGGTACCAAGCGTGATGACGTTGAGCGTGGTCAGGTTTTGGCGATTCCCGGGTCAGTGACGCCGCACACCAAGTTTGAGGCAGAGGTATACGTTCTGTCGAAAGATGAAGGTGGTCGTCATACGCCGTTCTTCAAGGGCTACCGTCCGCAGTTTTACTTCCGTACGACGGACGTAACCGGTGCGGTAGAGCTACCTGAGGGTGTTGAGATGGTGATGCCTGGTGACAACGTCAATATTGTTGCCACGTTGATTGCGCCGATTGCGATGGAAGATGGTCTGCGCTTTGCAATCCGTGAAGGCGGCCGAACCGTGGGCGCCGGCGTCGTCGCTAAAATTATCGAGTAAATCAATGGTTGGGCTGGTGGGTTGTTGTTAGACCCACTTCGCCGGCGTCAAGCCGAGCCACCAATGGGGGTTCGGCTTCGTCGTCTCTGGCCGCAGGGGCCAAAGACACCAGTAAAAATGATAGGCCAGTAGCTCAATTGGCAGAGCAGCGGATTCCAAATCCGCAGGTTGGGGGTTCGATTCCCTCCTGGCCTGCCACCTATTTTTAGGTGGTGTGAAAGTCGGATGAACCGGCTTGAGTTGGGGATGCGTAATGAGTGAAGCCGCTACGAGTCGGCTCGACCCATTGAAGTGGGGTTTGGTCGTTGTTCTGGTCGCCGCTGCCGTGGTGGGGAACAGCTATTTTGCCGACGAGTCATTGCTGTATCGGGTCATAGCGATCATAGCGGTGGCTGGCCTGGCTGGGTGGGTAGCTTCAACCACTGAGCGAGGTGGTGCTTTTTGGCAGCTGATCAAGGGCTCGCGCACCGAGATACGCAAAGTGGTATGGCCGACACGACCAGAGACCACCCAGACCACGTTTATTGTGGTGGTGTTTGTGATCGTGATGGCGCTCATTTTGTGGGCACTTGACAGCCTGCTGGGCTGGCTTGTGTCGATGGTTATTGGTTAATCGGGAGAGGTTTTAATGGCACTACGTTGGTACGTCGTTCACGCCTTTTCCCAGTATGAGAAAAAGGTTGCAACATCGCTCAAAGAGCGTGTCGAGCGTCATGGCATGCAAGACCGCTTTGGTGAAATTCTTGTCCCCACCGAAGAGGTGGTGGAAATGAAGGCGGGCCAAAAGCGAAAAAGTGAGCGTAAGTTCTTCCCCGGCTATGTCTTGGTTCAGATGGAACTCGATGATGAGACATGGCATTTGGTGAAAGAGACACCGCGAGTTCTGGGTTTTATTGGGGGTAAAGCGGATCAGCCGGCGCCCATCACCCAGAAAGAGGCGGATGCCATTTTGCAACGGGTAGAGGCGGGTGCAGAGCAGCCTCGACCCAAGACTGTCTTTGAACCGGGTGAAATGGTTCGGGTTATCGATGGTCCGTTTAACGATTTCAACGGTGTCGTTGAAGACGTCAATTATGAGAAGAGCCGCCTCAATGTGGCGGTACTCATTTTTGGTCGATCGACGCCGGTCGAGCTGGAATTTAGTCAGGTGGAGAAAGCCTGACCATAGCGGGTGCCCCTTGGGCACTGGAACACTCATCGCCTGCGGGCGAGTAAAGCGGGGAGCCCTACATCTCATTGGTTGTGAACCGGTGAGGTAATAAAGGCGCTAGAACCCGGGAGAATAGAACATGGCAAAGAAGATTGACGGCTATATCAAGCTGCAAATCCCCGCCGGACAGGCAAATCCCTCGCCACCGGTTGGTCCGGCCCTGGGCCAAAAAGGGGTTAACATCATGGAATTCTGCAAGGCGTTTAACGCCGAGACCCAGAGCCTCGAGCAGGGCATGCCGATTCCTGTTGTCATTACCGTCTACAGCGACAAGTCTTTCACGTTCATCAAAAAGACCCCGCCAGCATCCGTTCTGCTGAAGAAGATGCTCGGCTTAAAGAGCGGTTCTGCACGTCCCAACACTGAGAAGGTGGCAAAAGTCACTCGCGCTCAGTTGGAAGAAATTGCACAGCAGAAGTGGCCCGATTTGACGGCGGCCGATATGGACGCTGCGGTACGTACTATTGCGGGCAGCGCGCGTTCTGCCGGCATCGATGTGGAGGGTTGAGACAGTGGCTAAACTATCAAAGCGTGTACGTGCTTTCCGCGAAAAAGTTGATTCAAACCGTGCCTATCCACTGGACGAAGCCATCGAGCTGTTGAAAGAGTTTGGCACTGCCAAGTTTAACGAGAGCGTTGAGGTTGCGGTGAACTTAGGTGTTGACGCCCGTAAATCTGATCAAGGTGTACGCGGCGCGACGACATTACCCCACGGTACCGGTTCTGTGGTGCGTGTGGCGGTATTCACCCAGGGTGAAAATGCCGAGAAAGCCACGGCGGCTGGCGCAGACTTCGTTGGTATGGACGATCTGGCCGAGCAGGTGAAAGGCGGCATGATGGATTTCGATGTGGTTGTTGCCTCCCCCGATGCGATGCGTGTTGTGGGTCAGTTGGGCCAAATTCTCGGTCCCCGTGGCCTTATGCCTAACCCCAAGACGGGTACGGTAACACCCGACATTGAAGGGGCTGTTAAAAACGCGAAAGCGGGTCAAATGCGCTTCCGTACCGATAAGAACGGCATCATTCATGGTGGTATCGGCAAGGTCGATTTCGCTCCCGATGCTATTCGCGGCAACTTGATGGCGGTATTGGGGGACTTGAAGAAGGCCAAGCCAGCCGCTGCCAAGGGTGTGTATTTCCGTAAGGTGACCCTGTCTACCACGATGGGCCCAGGTGTCACTATCGATCATACGGCGCTCGATATTTAAGGTTTTTGCACCCTCTGGGTGCTCGGGGAGCTGCGTTAGTGGCTCCTCTAGAATCGACAGGTAACAAGGTCGATTCGCACTTTGAAGTCTTTGGAAAAGCGTGGGATGTGCCCGAGCTGGACCTTAAAAGACTGTCAAAGACCGTAGGTGAGGCCTTGGCCTCTTAATGCAGGTGAGTCGTTTTGACTTCCCCAGACCTACGCAGATGGTGAGTAGGTTCACCAAAAGGGCGATCGGTGGCAACACCGGTCATTAACGTCAATCCAGGAGTAGACCAATGGCTATTGGACTCGAGGAAAAAAAGGCAATTGTTGCCGAAGTCAACGAGACCGCTGCCAGTGCTCTGTCACTTGTCGTCGCCGATGCGCGCGGCGTTACAGTGACTGACATGACTGCCCTGCGCGCGACGGCACGTGAAAACCAGATCAAATTGCGTGTAGTGCGCAATACGCTGGCTAAACGCGCCTTCGAGGGAACGGAATACGAGTGCCTCAACGAGGTATTAACGGGTCCGTCTCTGTTTGGATTTTCTATGGAAGATCCGGGTGCAGCAGCACGATTGTTTAAGGATTTCGCCAAGACGAACAACAAGTTCGAGGTGAAAGCACTGTCCTTCAGCGGCAAGCTGATGGGAGCTGACCAACTGGATGTACTGGCCAAGATGCCGACGCGTGATCAAGCGCTGTCGATGTTGATGGGCACCATGAAGGCGCCTGCAACCAAGCTTGTTCAGACCATCAACGAAGTTCCCGGCAAGCTGGTTCGTACTCTGGCTGCAATTCGCGACCAAAAGGAGCAGGCGGCGTAACGCGCTGTGCTGATCCCACACTTTTTCATCAGGAGATACTGAAATGGCAATTTCAAAGGAAGAAATCCTCGACGCAATCGCAGAGATGAGCGTCATGGACATCGTTGGCCTTATTGAGGCTATGGAAGAGAAGTTTGGTGTAACCGCTGCTGCAGCCGTTGCTGCCGCTCCCGCTGCTGCCGGTGGTGATGCAGGTGGTGAAGCCGCTGCTGAACAGACTGAATTCGACGTCATTCTGGCCTCTGCGGGCGAGAAGAAAGTCAACGTGATCAAAGTTGTTCGTGCGATCACCGGTCTGGGTCTGAAAGAGGCGAAAGCTGTGGTCGATGGCGCACCGTCACCGGTCAAAGAAGGTGCCTCTAAAGACGAAGCGGAAGACATCAAGAAGCAAATCGAAGAAGCCGGCGGTTCTGTCGAGATCAAGTAAGCTTCTTTTGGGCCCAACGGGTTTGGGCTTCGCAGGGCTGGGGCGCATATTGCGCTCCGGCCCTTTCCCGGTTCTGACGCCGGTTAATGTCGGGGACGCCCGATACCAAAATGCTGGGGAGTATTGATGGCTTACTCATACACTGAGAAGAAACGCATCCGCAAAGATTTCGGTTCGCTGGAAAAGGTAATGGATATACCGTACCTGCTGGCGATCCAGTTGGACTCCTATCGCAAATTTACCCAGGACGGGATACCCGTTGATCAGCGCGGCGACTACGGTCTGCATGCGGCGTTCAAATCGGTATTCCCTATTGTCAGCTACAGCGGCAATGCGTCCCTCGAATATGTCGACTACACCCTGGGCAAGCCTGTCTTTGATGTTGATGAGTGTGTGCTGCGCGGCACAACCTATGCCTGCGCGCTGCGCGTCAAAGTCCGCTTGATAATTTACGACAAGGAATCCTCCGCCAAGTCCATCAAGGACATCAAAGAGCAAGATGTTTACATGGGCGAAATTCCGCTCATGACCGAGAACGGCACCTTCATTATCAACGGTACTGAGCGCGTCATCGTATCGCAGCTGCACCGTTCGCCGGGTGTGTTTTTCGACCACGACAAGGGCAAGACCCACAGTTCAGGGAAGCTCTTGTACTCCGCTCGCGTGATTCCCTACCGTGGTTCATGGCTCGATTTCGAGTTCGACCCCAAAGATATGGTGTATGCCCGTATCGACCGTCGCCGCAAGTTGCCCGCCACGGTGTTACTGCGCGCCCTGGGATACGAGTCTGAAGAAATGCTGGGTATGTTCTACGAGAACACTATTTTCCAGCTAGGGGAAGAACACTCGGCCACCATGACATTGGTGCCCAAGCGTCTTCAGGGCGATATGGCAGCATTCGACATTCTGGCGGGTGACACGGTCATTGTTGAGCGAGGCCGTCGTATCACAGCGCGTCATATCCGGCAGTTGGACGAGGCGGGTGTTGAATTTTTGGCTGTGCCCGAAGAGTATCTGCTCGGACGCCGATTAGCGAAGAACGTCGTAAACACAGATACCGGCGAGCTCTTGGTTGAATGTAACACCGAGATCACCGAGGAGCTGTTGGCGAAGTTGCGCGAGCACAACATCGAGACCATTGAGACGCTGTACACCAACGAAATCGATTGCGGGCCCTTCATTTCCGACACCCTTGCCAGTGACAGTACTCGAAACGAACTGGAGTCGCTGGTTGAAATCTACCGCATGATGCGTCCCGGTGAGCCGCCAACAAAAGAGTCGGCGGAAAACCTATTCCAAAATCTGTTCTTCTCTGCCGATCGCTATGACCTATCTGCCGTGGGTCGTATGAAGTTTAACCGCCGTCTCGGACGTGAAGACTCTGAAGGTAGCGGCACCCTCGACCGTGAAGACATTGTTGACGTATTGCGCACTTTGGTCGCTATCCGCAACGGCAAGGGCGTCGTCGACGATATCGATCATTTGGGTAACCGCCGCATTCGCTCTGTAGGTGAAATGGCCGAGAATCAATTCCGCGTTGGCTTGGTTCGTGTTGAACGGGCTGTCAAAGAGCGGTTATCAATGGCTGAGAGCGAAGGTCTCATGCCGCAGGACCTCATTAACGCCAAGCCCGTGTCGGCTGCGGTGAAAGAGTTCTTCGGTTCAAGCCAGCTCTCTCAATTTATGGATCAGAACAACCCGCTGTCCGAGGTTACCCACAAACGCCGTGTGTCCGCCCTTGGCCCCGGCGGTCTGACCCGTGAGCGTGCCGGATTTGAGGTGCGCGACGTGCACCCAACCCACTATGGCCGGGTTTGTCCTATTGAGACCCCTGAAGGGCCGAATATCGGACTCATCAACTCATTGGCGACCTACGCACGTACCAACGAGTACGGGTTCCTTGAGTCTCCGTACCGAAAGGTTGTCGACGGCGTTGTCACCGACGATATCGAGTACCTATCTGCGATTAATGAAGCCGAGCACGTGATTGCTCAGGCATCGGCGACTCTCGATGAAAACAACCGCTTCGTTGATGATCTGATCAACGTGCGCAACATGAACGAGTTTACGGTTAAGCCCGCTTCAGAAGTCGACTACATGGATGTATCACCGAAGCAGGTGGTGTCGATTGCTGCAGCACTTATCCCATTCCTTGAGCACGACGATGCTAACCGAGCCCTAATGGGTTCAAACATGCAACGTCAGGCTGTTCCGACCCTGCGCGCTGATAAGCCGCTGGTGGGTACGGGCATGGAGCGCTATGTAGCTCGGGATTCCGGGGTTTGTGAGGTCGCTAAACGAGCGGGCGTGATTGATTCGGTGGATGCGAGCCGAATTGTGGTGCGTGTCGATGCCGATGCGGTCGGTCCCGATGAAGCGCCGGTCGATATTTATAACCTCACCAAGTACAAGCGATCGAACCAGAATACCTGCATCAACCAGCGACCCATCGTTGCGGTTGGTGATCGGGTTGAGCGCGGTGACATTCTCGCCGACGGTCCTTCGGTCGATTTGGGTGAGTTGGCCTTGGGTCAGAACATGCGCATCGCGTTCATGCCCTGGAATGGTTATAACTTCGAAGATTCGATATTGGTGTCCGAGCGTGTCGTACAAGAAGATCGCTTCACCACCATTCATATCCAAGAGCTTACCTGTATCGCTCGCGATACCAAGCTGGGTCCTGAGGAAATCACCTCGGATATTCCCAATGTGGGCGAAGGTGCGCTGGGTAAACTCGATGAGTCGGGTATTGTCTACATCGGTGCCGAGGTCGACGCCGGCGACATTCTGGTAGGTAAGGTCACGCCGAAGGGTGAGACTCAGCTGACGCCGGAAGAGAAACTGCTTCGCGCCATCTTTGGTGAGAAAGCCTCCGACGTTAAAGATACCTCATTGCGTGTGCCCTCTAGTTACAAGGGTACCGTCATCGACGTGCAGGTGTTTACCCGTGATGGGCTCGAGAAAGACCCCCGAGCTAAGCAAATTGAGGCGTCCCAGCTTGCGGATTATCGCAAGGACCTGCGTGAAGAGTTCCGTATTTACGAGGAGGCGACCTATGCGCGTCTGGCGGAATTGTTGCGCGGTCAGAAGACCCTAAGCGGTGCGGGCTTGCCCAAGGGCACCGAGCTGACCGATGAGGTACTGGCCGGGTTGGATCGGGATAGCTGGTTCAAGTTGAAGCTCAGCGATGCTGGCTTGAACGAGCAGCTCGCCTCCGCACAGCGCTTGCTCGAAGAGCAAAGCAAGCAGCTGGATGAGCGCTTCGAAATCAAGAAAGACAAACTCCAGAGTGGCGATGATTTAGCCCCTGGCGTACTTAAAATTGTGAAAGTGTACCTGGCTGTTAAGCGACGTATTCAGCCCGGCGACAAGATGGCGGGACGTCACGGTAACAAGGGTGTCATCTCGGTCATTATGCCGGTTGAAGATATGCCTTTCGACGAGAAGGGTGAGCCCATCGACATCGTACTGAACCCGCTGGGTGTACCGTCACGTATGAACGTGGGACAAATTCTTGAGACTCACCTGGGCATGGCCGCCCGCGGTCTGGGTGTCAAGATTAACGACATGCTCGAGCAGCAGGCCAAAATCTCCCAGTTGCGGGAATTCATAAAAGGTATTTACGCCCACGCGAGCGACTCTCGACGGGACGCCGACATCGATAGCTTGTCTGATGATGAGCTGTTGGTATTGGCCAATAACCTACGCAAGGGCGTGCCGATGGCAACGCCGGTATTCGATGGTGCGCAGGAAGCCTCCATCAAAGCGCTGCTGCGCATGGCGGACATTCCCGACAGCGGTCAGCTGACCTTGTTTGATGGACGTACTGGAGACGCCTTCCTGCGGCCGGTAACTGTGGGCTACATGTACATGTTGAAACTGAACCACCTAGTTGACGACAAGATGCATGCGCGCTCAACCGGTTCCTACAGTCTGGTAACTCAGCAGCCACTTGGTGGTAAGGCTCAGTTTGGTGGTCAGCGCTTCGGTGAGATGGAAGTGTGGGCGCTCGAAGCGTACGGGGCTGCCTATACCCTGCAAGAGATGCTGACTGTGAAGTCAGACGATGTGGCAGGTCGTACCAAGATGTACAAGAACATCGTCGATGGCGATCACCGTATGGAACCCGGCATGCCCGAGTCGTTCAACGTGTTGATCAAAGAAATCCGCTCGCTCGGTAT
Source organism: uncultured Halieaceae bacterium (assembly GCA_913057135.1). Taxonomy (GTDB): domain Bacteria; phylum Pseudomonadota; class Gammaproteobacteria; order Pseudomonadales; family Halieaceae; genus Luminiphilus. Next base: position 57,518 of record CAJXNM010000002.1, on the reverse strand, counting down.
CGATATCGATCTCGAGTCTGAGTCTGAAGGCTTCTGAGGGGGATAGGATATGAAAGATCTGTTAAACCTGCTGAGCAGGGAAAAAAATGAAGATTTCGATGCCATTCGCATCGGTCTTGCCTCCCCAGAGATGATCCGGTCTTGGTCTTACGGCGAAGTTAAAAAGCCAGAGACCATCAACTACCGGACCTTCAAGCCCGAGCGCGACGGCTTGTTCTGTGCCAAGATTTTCGGCCCGGTGAAAGACTATGAGTGCTTGTGCGGTAAGTACAAGCGCCTCAAGCACAGGGGCGTTATTTGTGAGAAGTGTGGCGTTGAGGTGGCCTTGGCCAAGGTGCGCCGTGAGCGTATGGGCCACATCGAACTGGCGAGCCCTGTTGCTCACATCTGGTTCTTAAAATCCCTGCCATCGCGTATTGGTTTGCTGCTCGACATGACCCTGCGCGATATCGAACGTATTCTCTACTTCGAATCCTACGTGGTGACGGACCCCGGGCTTTCTACCCTCGACCAAGGTCAATTGCTGAATGACGAGCAGTACTTCGAGGCCATGGAGGAGTTCGGTGACGAGTTCACCGCGAAGATGGGTGCTGAAGCCATTCAGGCCCTGATGATGCAAATCGACATCGCTTCCGAAGTCGAGCGCCTTCGCGAGGAAATTCCGGCGACCAATTCAGAGACCAAGATCAAGAAGCTGTCCAAGCGTCTGAAGCTGCTTGAGGCCTTTGCCAACTCGGGTAACAAGCCGGAGTGGATGGTATTGAATGCTTTGCCAGTGCTGCCACCCGATTTGCGTCCATTGGTACCCCTCGATGGCGGTCGTTTTGCGACCTCCGATCTTAACGATCTGTATCGACGGGTCATTAACCGCAACAACCGTCTGAAGCGTCTGCTCGATTTGAATGCGCCCGACATTATTGTCCGCAACGAGAAGCGCATGTTGCAGGAATCCGTCGACGCCCTGCTCGACAACGGTCGCCGCGGGCGCGCAATCACCGGTTCGAATAAGCGGCCCCTGAAGTCCCTCGCTGACATGATCAAGGGTAAGCAAGGGCGCTTCCGTCAAAACCTACTGGGTAAGCGTGTTGATTACTCGGGTCGTTCGGTGATCGTAACGGGTCCTACCTTACGTCTGCATCAGTGTGGTTTGCCCAAGAAAATGGCCCTCGAGCTGTTCAAGCCATTCATCTTTGGCAAGCTTGAGCACCGCGGTTTGGCGAGCACCATTAAAGCCGCCAAGAAAATGGTAGAGCGTGAGCCGCCTGAAGTATGGGACATCTTGGCTGAGGTGATTCGCGAGCACCCCGTGATGCTCAACCGTGCGCCTACGCTGCACCGTTTGGGTATTCAAGCCTTTGAACCTGTGCTTATTGAAGGTAAAGCCATTCAATTGCACCCACTGGTTTGTGCCGCCTACAACGCCGACTTTGACGGCGACCAGATGGCAGTACACGTACCTCTGACCCTTGAAGCGCAGCTAGAAGCCCGTGCGCTGATGATGTCAACCAACAACATTCTCTCTCCTGCGTCAGGCGACCCCATTATTGTGCCCTCGCAGGATGTGGTGCTTGGCTTGTATTTCATGACCCGCGAGCGGGTCAATGTACAAGGTGAGGGTATGGTGTTCGCTGATGCAACCGAGGTACAGCGGGCTTATGCCGCCGGTCAGGTGCATTTGCAGGCGCGTATCAAAGTGCGCATCGAAGAGACCGTCGCCGATTACGATTCTGAAGGGGTTGCGCGCACGCGTATTGTCGATACCACGGTAGGCCGAACCCTGCTGTGGGGCATCGTCCCGACCGGCTTGTCTTTCGATTTGATCAACCGTCCTATGGTGAAGAAAGCCATTTCTCAAGTCATTAACCAGTGCTATCGCGTGGTTGGCTTGAAAGCGACGGTTGTCTTTGCTGACCAGCTCATGTACACCGGTTATGAGTACTCAACTAAGTCGGGTTCTTCGATTGGTGTTAATGATTTCGAGATTCCGGACGAGAAAGCGCAGCTCGTCGATCGCGCTTACGCTGAAGTCAAGGAAATCGAAGAGCAATATGCTGCGGGTTTGGTAACCCAGGGTGAGAAGTACAACAAAGTGATCGACATTTGGTCACGCACCAACGAGCAAGTGGCCAAGTCGATGATGGCAAGCCTGTCGAAGGAAACGGTCATCAACCGCGATGGTGAGGAGGAAGAGCAGAGTTCTTTCAACTCGGTTTATATGTACGCCGATTCCGGTGCTCGTGGTTCCCCGGCGCAGATCCGTCAGCTCGCAGGTATGCGTGGTTTGATGGCCAAGCCCGATGGCTCCATTATCGAAACTCCTATCGTGGCCAACTTCCGTGAGGGTTTGAACGTACTGCAGTACTTCATTTCCACCCACGGTGCTCGTAAGGGTCTTGCGGATACCGCATTGAAAACCGCTAACTCGGGTTACCTCACTCGCCGGCTTGTCGATGTGGCTCAAGACGTTGTGGTCACTGAGCAAGACTGTGGCACCGATGAAGGTCTGTTGATGACGCCGGTTATTGACGGTGGTGACATCATCGAGTCGCTGGCCGATCGTGTATTGGGCCGGGTACTAGCAAAAGATTTGTTCAAGCCAGGCACCGACGAGCTGATTCTTGAAGCCAATACCATGATTGACGAGGTGTGGACTAACCGCCTTGAAGAAATGGGTATTGATGAAGTGGAAGTTCGCTCGCCGATTACCTGTAAAACCCGCCACGGTATCTGCTCGGCATGCTATGGCCGCGACCTTGGCCGCGGACATCAGGTTAACCTCGGTGAAGCCATTGGTGTTGTGGCTGCACAGTCCATTGGTGAGCCGGGCACTCAGCTCACCATGCGCACCTTCCACATTGGTGGTGCGGCATCGGGTCAGGCAGCGAAAGACAATATTCAGGTTAACTCCGACGGTGTCATTAAGCTGCACAACATTAAAACCGTCGATCGTCTCGACGGCTCGCTAGTTGCGGTATCGCGCTCTGGTGAGTTGTCGGTGCTTGATAAAGTGGGCCGAGAGCGTGAGCGTTACAAGGTGCCCTACGGCGCGGTCATTAAAGTGCACGATGAAGACGCCTGTGCCGCCGGCGATGTGGTCGCCAACTGGGACCCACACACCCACCCCATCATTACCGAGGTGGCGGGTATCGTGAAGTTCAGTGGTATGGAAGAGGGCGTTACCATCAAGCGCCAGACCGACGAGTTTACAGGTCTGTCGAGCATTTCGGTGATGGATAGCGGTGAGCGGCCTACTGCGGGTAAGGATATGCGGCCTGCGGTTACCCTCATCGATGAGAACGGTGAAGAACTGACCTTGGCGGGTACCAACGTCCCTGCCCACTACTTCTTGCCGCCGATGGCAACGGTCAACCTTGAAGATGGTGCCCGCGTGGAAGTGGGCGATATCATTGCCCGCATTCCTCAAGAGGGTTCTAAGACGCGCGATATTACCGGTGGTTTGCCACGGGTTGCCGACCTGTTCGAAGCGCGCAAGCCTAAAGAGCCCGCTATCTTGGCGGAAATCTCAGGTACCGTGAGCTTTGGTAAAGAGACCAAAGGCAAGCGTCGTCTGATCATCACTCCGACCGATGGTTCAACCCTGCCCGATGGCTCAGATCACTACGAGGAACTCATTCCTAAGTGGCGTCAGCTGTCGGTATTTGAGGGCGAACAGGTCGAGAAGGGCGAAATCGTATCCGAAGGTCCGCTCAGTCCCCACGATATCCTACGGTTGAAGGGCATCGCCGAGTTGGCGAAGTACATCGTTAACGAGATCCAAGAGGTTTATCGACTCCAGGGTGTGAAGATCAACGATAAGCACATCGAAATCATCGTACGGCAGATGTTGCGTAAAGTGGTTATTACTGGTGCTGGCGAATCGACCTTTATCAAGGGAGAGCAGGTCGAGTACACCGCATTCCTTGAGGAGTGTGATCGACTCGAGGCCCAGAACCTGATGTCGCCGACAGCGGAGCGGGAGTTGCTGGGGATTACCAAAGCCTCTCTTGCGACGGAAAGCTTCATCTCTGCTGCCTCGTTCCAAGAGACCACGCGTGTACTTACTGAAGCTGCGGTGACCGGTAAGCGTGATTACTTGCGCGGTCTCAAAGAAAACGTGATTGTGGGTCGCCTGATTCCTGCGGGTACGGGTCTGGCCTACCACGATGAGCGGCGTCGTAAACGTGCCGATGACGGAGCGCTGTCTCTGACCATGTCCGACGAAGAGTTCCAAGAAAGCTTCGCGGTTGAAATGGAAAAGGCGGAAGCCGAGAGCGAATAGCGTTCAGTCGCTAAGTCGTTGACTAGGGGTGCGCGCATCTATAGAATGCGCGCTCTTTTATTTGGGGTCACTCCCCAGACAATTCGGAGCATTTGAATGGCAACCATTAACCAGCTTGTGCGTAAGCCGCGCAAGCGCAAGGTGATCAAGAGTGGCGTACCCGCGCTGCAAGCTTGTCCCCAGCGTCGCGGTGTTTGCACCCGCGTGTATACCACCACCCCGAAAAAGCCTAACTCGGCACTCCGCAAGGTATGTCGTGTACGTTTGACCAATGGCTACGAAGTCTCCTCTTACATTGGTGGTGAAGGCCACAACCTGCAAGAGCACAGCGTAGTGTTGATCCGCGGTGGTCGTGTAAAAGATTTGCCCGGTGTTCGCTACCACACCGTGCGCGGTAGTCTCGATACGTCGGGTGTTGCCAACCGTCGTCAGGGCCGCTCCAAATACGGCGCCAAACGACCCAAGTAATCGTCATGGTCGATCCCCCGCTGGGGCTCGACTTCATTAACGTCAGCCATGTGTTGACAGTAAGGCTGGGCCTTCTTGGTGCCCGGGTAACCTGAAGTGAAAAGGTAATTGTTATGCCACGTAGACGCGTCGTCGCTAAACGCGAAGTCCTGCCCGATCCTAAGTTCGGAAACACCACCCTCGCCAAGTTCATGAACCACGTGATGGTCAGCGGCAAAAAATCCGTCGCCGAGTCCATTGTGTATGGTGCACTCGATATCGTCCAAGAGCGCACCAAGCGCGACCCCCTCGAGGTATTTGACGAGGCGTTAGAAAACATCGCGCCCATGGTTGAAGTAAAGTCACGCCGCGTTGGCGGTGCAACTTACCAGGTGCCGGTAGAAGTCCGCCCTGCTCGACGCGCTGCGCTCTCTATGCGTTGGTTGGTTGACTACGCCCGAAATCGCGGCGAGAAATCTATGCGCCAGCGGCTGGCTGGTGAGATCACCGACGCCGCTCAAGGCAAAGGCAACGCGGTGAAGAAGCGTGAAGACGTGCATCGTATGGCAGAAGCCAACAAGGCCTTCTCTCACTTCAGATTCTGATCATTCGCGTTTTACGCATTCTGGAGAGATCCCGTGGCCCGCAAGACTCCGATACAACGCTACCGAAATATCGGTATTTGTGCGCACGTCGACGCGGGTAAAACCACCACCACCGAGCGGGTGCTGTTTTACACGGGCTTATCCCACAAGATCGGCGAGGTCCATGATGGTGCCGCCACCATGGACTGGATGGAGCAGGAGCAGGAGCGAGGTATCACCATTACCTCTGCGGCTACTACCTGCTTCTGGGCTGGCATGAACCAGCAGTTCGAGCAGCATCGCGTCAATATTATCGATACCCCCGGACACGTTGACTTCACGATTGAGGTGGAGCGTTCATTGCGCGTGTTAGACGGGGCGGTTGTGGTTTTATGTGGCTCCTCTGGTGTGCAACCTCAGACCGAAACCGTATGGCGTCAGGCCAACAAATATGAAGTGCCACGCATGGTGTTCGTCAACAAGATGGATCGTGCCGGCGCTGATTTTATGCGTGTGGTCGAGCAGTTGCGTGAGCGACTTGCATGCCAGGCCGTTCCGATCCAGATGACCATCGGCGCTGAAGACGACTTTGAAGGTGTGGTCGATCTGGTTAAGCGCAAAGCCATATATTGGAACGAAGCTGACAAAGGCATGACCTTTGAGTACGGCGATGTTCCTGATCATATGACTGACAGCGTTGAAGCCATGCGCGAGGCCATGGTTGAGGCGGCTGCGGAGGCTAACGACGAACTGATGGATCGCTACCTCGAAGAGGGCGATCTATCGGAAGACGATATCAAGCGCGGGTTGCGAGCAAGGACCCTTGCCAACGAAATAGTACCTGTACTGGGTGGCTCAGCCTTTAAGAATAAAGGTGTACAAGCAGTGCTCGACGCTGTCATCGAATACTTGCCATCTCCTACCGAGGTGAAAGCAATCGAAGGCACCTTGGAAGACGGTGAAACCGTTGCCGAGCGGCGCGCGGGTGATGATGAACCCTTTGCCGCCCTGGCGTTTAAGATTGCGACTGACCCCTTCGTGGGCACACTCACCTTTTTCAGGGTCTACTCAGGCAAGCTCGAGAGCGGCACGGCGATTTACAACTCGGTGAAAGGTCGAAAAGAACGCGTTGGCCGCATGGTCCAAATGCACGCCAACAGTCGTGAAGAGATTAAAGAGGTGCTCTCGGGCGATATCGCCGCTGCTATCGGGCTCAAAGATGTGACCACAGGGGATACCTTGTGTGACGCCAATCAGCCTGTGATCCTCGAGCGCATGGAGTTTCCTGAGCCGGTGATCTCCGTGGCCGTTGAGCCGCGATCTCAGGCAGATCAAGATAAGATGGGCGTAGCCCTGGGTAAACTTGCTCAGGAAGATCCCTCGTTCCGGGTCAAAACCGACGAGGAAACCGGACAAACCATTATTTCAGGTATGGGGGAATTACACCTCGATATCATCGTCGATCGTATGCGCCGGGAGTTTAGCGTCGAGGCAAACATCGGTAAGCCGCAAGTTGCCTACCGAGAACGCATCCGTAACTCTGCCGAGATCGAGGGTAAATTCGTGCGTCAGTCCGGTGGCCGTGGCCAGTACGGACATGTTTGGGTGCGTTTCGAGCCCGCCGATGATGAAAACGCCGATAGCCTCGAGTTCCACAACGAGATCGTGGGTGGCGTTGTACCCAAAGAGTACATTCCAGCTATTCAGAAAGGCATCGAAGAGCAAATGCGTAACGGTGTCTTGGCGGGCTACCCATTGTTGGGTTTGAAAGCCACGCTCTACGATGGCTCCTTCCATGATGTGGATTCGAACGAAATGGCTTTCAAGATTGCAGCTAGTTTGGCTACCAAGCAGCTTGCACAGCACGGTGGTGCCGTGCTCCTTGAACCGATGATGAAAGTGGAAGTGGTTACACCCGAAGAGAACATGGGTGACGTGGTGGGCGATCTGAATCGTCGCCGTGGGCTCATTCTAGGGATGGATGAAATTGTTTCTGGGAAAGTGATCAACGCAGAGGTGCCGCTAGCCGAGATGTTCGGCTACGCGACCGACCTGCGTTCGGCGACTCAGGGTCGTGCCACCTACACCATGGAATTTTCAAAGTACGCCGAAGCGCCGAATAACGTCGCTGACGCAATTGTTTCAAAAAACCAGACGGGCTAACCGTCACATCATTAAGAGGGACTGACAGTGTCGAAGGAATCATTTGAGCGTTCGAAGCCCCACGTCAACGTGGGCACGATTGGGCACGTAGACCACGGTAAGACGACGCTGACAGCGGCGTTGACGCGAGTGGCTGCAGAAGTATTTGGTGGTACGGCGGTAGCGTTTGACGGTATCGATAACGCCCCGGAAGAGCGCGAGCGTGGTATCACGATTGCGACGTCGCACGTTGAGTACGAGTCGAACGATCGTCACTACGCGCACGTAGACTGCCCCGGACACGCGGACTACGTTAAGAACATGATTACGGGTGCGGCCCAGATGGACGGCGCTATTTTGGTGTGTGGTGCCACCGATGGTCCTATGCCCCAGACCCGTGAGCACATCCTGCTGTCGCGTCAGGTAGGTGTACCGTACATCGTGGTTTTCCTGAACAAGGCTGACTTGTTGGCAGAAGATTGCGGCGGTGTTGATACTGAAGAGTTCGAAGAGATGAAAGAGCTGGTAGAGATGGAGCTGCGCGAGCTGCTCGATACCTACGAGTTCCCTGGCGATGACACACCCATCATTTGCGGTTCAGCGCTGATGGCGTTGAACGGCGAAGATGAAAACGAGCTGGGCACGACGGCGGTTAAGAACCTGATCGAGGCGTTGGATTCTTACATTCCTGAGCCAGAGCGTGCGATTGATCAGCCATTCCTGATGCCTGTTGAGGACGTATTCTCGATTTCAGGTCGTGGTACGGTGGTAACGGGCCGTGTTGAGCGTGGCATTATCAAGGTTGGCGATGAAATTGAAATCATCGGTATCCGCGATACCCAGAAGACGACGTGTACGGGTGTTGAGATGTTCCGCAAGCTGCTTGACGAAGGTCGTGCGGGTGAGAACGTCGGTGTATTGCTGCGTGGTACCAAGCGTGATGACGTTGAGCGTGGTCAGGTTTTGGCGATTCCCGGGTCAGTGACGCCGCACACCAAGTTTGAGGCAGAGGTATACGTTCTGTCGAAAGATGAAGGTGGTCGTCATACGCCGTTCTTCAAGGGCTACCGTCCGCAGTTTTACTTCCGTACGACGGACGTAACCGGTGCGGTAGAGCTACCTGAGGGTGTTGAGATGGTGATGCCTGGTGACAACGTCAATATTGTTGCCACGTTGATTGCGCCGATTGCGATGGAAGATGGTCTGCGCTTTGCAATCCGTGAAGGCGGCCGAACCGTGGGCGCCGGCGTCGTCGCTAAAATTATTGAGTAATCACTCGTTTTGTTAATTAAAGCCCGCCTTGTGCGGGCTTTTTTGTGTTTGCTATTTACAGACCGGCTTATATTGTGGGTTAGGGCGCTAATAACGGCGAGTCCGGTAACTTGGCTATCAGGGTGATACCTGACACCCGCAGCCCGCGATCGGTATGTTCCACCTTCAGTGTTTCAAACAGTGTCAGCTGCTGGGCAAAGCCAGAGCCAACGAGATACTGCTGAATCTCACTATCAACTTGATAGCCGTAGGGTTGGCTCACTACGCGGGTGTTGACCCGATGAGCTCTGAATCGGTCGGCGGTATCAAAAGTGGTCTGCCAGAGCTCACCATAGTCCCTTAAGTTGACTGGACTTGAGGTCGACTCGCTGGGAAGCTGCACGGCGATACGCGCATCGGGTGTCACTGACATAAAATAAAAGGTGAGGTCTCTGGCGTTCAGGGCGCCATCCATTTCCTCTAATAGCAAGCGCACAGGGCGAACATCGACACTGGTCTTTATGGTCGTGACATAGCCATTATCGATCATACCTTGACGCTCGCTCGCTGCAGCGGCCACATTATGGTGCATCGCTTCGGTGTACCAGCGCCAGGCTCTATCCGCATCACCTCGCTCCAGTGAATGCCGAGCGTAACGGAGTTGCGCCTCGGGCAGGCCTGCAACTGCAGCGCGACGTAAAAAATCATCGGCTTTTTGTTGCGATGGTCGAGTACCGCTGCCCGTGGCGAACGCGAGACTCAGGTAGTAAAGGGCTCGAGGCTCCCCTTGGGCTGCGGCGCTCTCTAGTAATGTGAAAGCGCGCTCAAGATCTCTCGAGACACCGGCCCCCTCCTGGTACATGCGAGCAAGGGATACCATGGCCTGGGCATTGCCTTGCTCGGACAGTTGCTGCCACAGCACCCGTGCAGATTCATAGCGTCCTTGGCTAAAGTCGACTTCCGCTCTTGCATTACCCAGCATCTCCGCGTGCACCTGCTTTTGATCGAGCTCCCCTCGAGCCCCGCTGGTCCATAGCACCAGCAGGCCGATAGTCGCGAGTATTTGGAGCTTGAAGGAGGGCTGCTGCAAGTTAACCGTTGACCTCAAATAAGTAACTTTTTGCCATTTCTAGATATTACACGGTTACAGCAAAAAAGCGTGTTGACAGCATGGTCACTCACACATAAACTTCGCGCTCTTTTTTCACGGGATCCACCTGCGGGATGCCGGTTATTTTGGAGATGTAGCGTGCAAAACCAGCGTATTCGCATTCGCCTGAAAGCCTTCGATCACAAACTGATCGATACGTCGACTCAGGAAATCGTGGAAACAGCGCGTCGGACCGGCGCACAAGTGCGTGGCCCTATACCGCTGCCCACTAAGAAAGAGAAGTATACGATTTTGACCTCGCCCCACGTCAACAAAGACGCCCGAGATCAATACGAGATTCGCACGCACAAGCGACTCCTCGATATCGTCGAGCCTACTGAAAAAACGGTAGATGCTCTGATGAAGCTTGACCTAGCCGCTGGGGTAGAAGTCCAGATCAGCTTAGGCTAAGCAGACAATTTAGTAAGACCTGCCCGGTTCGCCGGGTGTGTAACGTCCGTATCGGGGTGGTGACCACCGGGTCGCCGCCATCTATGGGGACGGCCATAGAGGGTATAGCCCCGTACACTGTGAGGTTTAAAACCATGACTATTGGTGTAGTCGGCCGTAAATCGGGCATGACGCGTGTCTTTACCGATGAAGGCGTATCAATTCCAGTGACCGTAGTGGAAGTGCTTCCAAACCGAGTCACTCAAATCAAAGATCTCGAGACCGATGGGTATCGAGCAATTCAGGTCACTACGGGTAACCGCAAGGCCTCCAAAGTTAGCAAGCCAGAAGCGGGGCATTTTGCCAAGGCTGGGGTTGAGGCTGGCGTGGGTCTTTGGGAGTTCCGCCTCGACGGCGTCGATGAGACGTTTGATGTCGGTGCTGAGCTTACAGTGGCGCGATTTGAGCAGGGTCAGAAGGTTGACGTCGCTGGTCAGTCCAAGGGTAAAGGTTTCCAGGGTGCTATCAAGCGCTGGAATTTCCGCACTCAAGACGCCACTCACGGCAACTCTCTGTCGCACCGCGCCCCCGGTTCTATTGGGCAGTGCCAAACCCCTGGTCGGGTCTTCAAGGGTAAAAAGATGGCCGGCCACATGGGTGCTGAGCGTGTCACTACGCAGGGCCTCGAGGTTGTGCGCGTTGATGCCGATCGCAACTTGCTGCTGATTAAAGGTGCTGTTCCAGGCGCCCCCGGTGGTGAGGTTATCGTGCGTCCGGCAGTGAAGGGTTAAGGGGGCATAGCCGTGGAATTGAATGTAGTTAAGCCTGGAGCAGGTGATGCGGGAACCGTATCAGTCTCTGAGGCGACGTTCGCTCGGGAGTACAACGAATCCCTTGTGCACCAGGTCGTGACCGCGTATTTGGCCGGTGGTCGCCAGGGCACTCGCGCCCAGAAAACCCGCTCGGAAGTGGCCGGTGGTGGTAAGAAGCCGTGGCGACAGAAGGGCACTGGTCGTGCTCGCGCGGGTACGATTCGCTCGCCGCTGTGGCGCTCAGGTGGTGTGACCTTTGCTGCTGGTCCCCAAGACCACTCTCAAAAGGTCAACAAAAAGATGTATCGGGCGGCAATGCGCTCGATTTTATCTGAGCTTGCGCGCACAGACCGCTTGTTAGTCGTTGATAGCTTCGATGTTGAGCAGCCCAAAACCAAATTGCTGGTGCAGCAGCTCAAGGCGTTGAACGTTGAAAACGTACTGATTATCGCCAATGAGGTCGATCAGAACCTGTATTTGGCTGCTCGCAACCTTCACCAGGTTGACGTCCGCGACGTTGATGGCGTTGACCCCGTGAGTTTGGTTGCCTTCGACAAGGTCATGGTGACCGTCGATGCGGTTAAGAAATTTGAGGAGGCTCTGGCATGAATCAGGAGCGTGTATTCCAGATCTTGCTCGGCCCTCATGTGTCCGAGAAGGCGGCGTTAGCGGCTGAAAACAGCAATCAGTACGTGTTCAAGGTTGCTTTGGACGCGACGAAACTAGAGATCAAGACGTCGGTTGAGCAGCTGTTCAAGGTGCAGGTTGATGACGTTCGTACCTTGCGTGTGAAGGGTAAGACCAAGCGTAACCGTTTCGGTTGGACCACCAAGCCGTCTTGGAAAAAAGCATATGTACGTCTTGCGCAAGGTCAAGAAATTGATTTTGCGGCAGTGAGCTAAGGGGCGATTTGTCATGGCAGTCGTAAAGAGTAAACCGACATCAGCGGGTCGTCGCCACCACGTACGCGTGGTCAATGACGAGCTGTATAAGGGTCGCGCCTACGCACCCCTGCTCGAGAAGAACAGCAAGAACGGTGGGCGAAATAACGCCGGCCGCATCACGACCCGGCACGTCGGTGGTGGCCACAAGCACCACTATCGGGTCATCGATTTTAAGCGTAACAAGGATGGCATTCCGGCGAAGGTTGAGCGCATCGAGTATGACCCCAACCGTACGGCGCACATTGCCCTGCTGCTCTACGCCGATGGTGAGCGTCGTTACATCATTGCGCCCAAGGGTGTCGGTGTGGGCGATCCCATCTTCTCAGGCGCTGCCGCCCCTATTAAGGCGGGTAATTGCTTGCCTATCCGCAACATTCCGGTCGGTGCGGTTATTCATGCCATTGAACTGAAGCCCGGTAAGGGTGCTCAGTTGGCACGCTCAGCGGGAGCCTCCGTTCAGTTGGTGGCTCGAGAAGGTCAGTACGCCACGATTCGGTTGCGCTCGGGTGAGACCCGAAAGGTACCCGTCGATTGTCGCGCGACCCTCGGAGAGGTGTCGAACTCTGAGCACAGCCTGCGCAAGCTGGGTAAAGCTGGTGCTGCGCGCTGGCGCGGTGTTCGTCCCACGGTACGTGGTGTGGCGATGAACCCGGTCGATCACCCTCATGGTGGTGGTGAAGGTCGCACATCGGGTGGTCGTCATCCGGTTACACCCTGGGGTGTGCCGACCAAGGGTTACAAGACCCGTAAAAATAAGCGCACCGACGGCTTTATTGTTCGTCGTCGCGGCAAGAAGTAACCGTTGAAGGAAAGAGGATTAACCTGTGCCACGTTCATTGAAAAAAGGCCCCTTCATTGACCTGCACCTTCTGAAGAAGGTAGAGGCGGCGGTTGAGAGTAATGATCGTCGTCCGATCAAGACTTGGTCGCGTCGGTCTATGATTTCGCCCGATATGGTTGGGCTCACCATTGCAGTACACAACGGCCGTCAGCATGTCCCCGTGCTTATTAACGAGGACATGGTTGGCCACAAGCTCGGTGAGTTCGCAGTGACCCGTACGTTCAAGGGTCACATTGTTGACAAGAAAGCCAAGCGCTAACGGTTGGCGGAGATAGAGACGATGGAAGTATCAGCAAAACTTCGCGGCGCGCGCATTTCGGCGCAGAAGGCTCGGCTGGTGGCTGACCAAGTGCGTGGTAAGCCGGTTGAAGAGGCACTCAACACCCTTGAGTTCAGCACCAAAAAAGCTGCTCATCTGGTGCGTAAGCTGCTGAATTCAGCGATTGCGAATGCCGAGAACAACGAAGGTGCAGACGTCGATGAGCTGCGCGTATCTACCATATTTGTCGACGAAGGTCTGACCATGAAGCGCATGCGCGCTCGTGCAAAGGGCCGGGGCGACCGAATTTTGAAGCGTACCTGTCACATTACAGTGAAGGTTGCGGACAGCGAAGGTTAAGGGGACTGACGCATGGGTCAGAAAGTACATCCAACCGGTATTCGCCTTGGTGTGGTCAAAGATCACAACTCGGTGTGGTATGCGAACAGCAAAAGTTACTCTAAGAATCTGATCAGCGATCTTCAGGTTCGTGAGTACGTGCTCAAAAAGCTCGACGCGGCATCGGTAAGTCGAGTCATGATTGAGCGGCCTGCGCAGACCGCGCGCGTTACCATCCACACTGCGCGTCCCGGCATTGTGATTGGCAAGAAGGGTGAAGACGTTGAAAAGCTTCGCCAAGAGCTAAGCAAGATGATGGGCGTGCCAGTACACATCAACATCGAAGAGATCCGTAAGCCTGATCTCGATGCGCGTTTGGTCGCACAGAATGTTGCCCAACAGCTCGAGCGTCGAGTCATGTTCCGTCGCGCTATGAAGCGCGTGGTTCAAAACGCCATGCGTCAAGGTGCCGAGGGTATCAAGGTGCAGGTTGGCGGTCGTCTCGGTGGTGCTGAAATCGCGCGAACCGAGTGGTACCGCGAAGGGCGAGTTCCACTACACACATTGCGTGCCGACATTGATTACGCAACCTACGAGGCCCATACCACCTACGGCGTGATTGGCGTCAAGGTATGGATCTTCAAGGGCGAAGTCATTGGCGGTGGCGACGAAGGCCAGGAGCCGCGTCGCGCGGCTGCCGGCTGAGTCGGGTAGAGAGGACTGAATCATGCTGCAACCTAAGCGTACCAAGTTCCGCAAGACGCAGAAGGGCCGAAACCGTGGTCTGGCAGAGCGCGGAAGTAAAGTTAGTTTTGGCGAGTATGCGCTGAAGGCTACCGGGCGCGGTCGCATTACGGCGCGCCAGATTGAGGCGGCTCGCCGTGCGATGACCCGTCACATTAAACGTGGTGGAAAAATTTGGATCCGCGTATTTCCCGACAAGCCGATCACCGGTAAGCCGTTGGAAGTACGTCAGGGTAAAGGTAAGGGTAACGTCGAGTACTGGGTGGCACAGATCCAGCCAGGTCGCGTGCTCTATGAAGTTGAAGGTGTGTCTGAGCAGCTTGCTCGCGAGGCGTTTGAACTCGCCGCGTCAAAGCTGCCCGTGCAGACTGCATTTGTTAAACGGTCGGTGATGTGATGAAAGCAAGCGAATTGCGTGACAAGTCGGCAGACGAGCTCAATACCGAGTTGCTTAAGCTACGTGAAGAGCAGTTCAAGCTTCGAATGGCAAAGTCTACTGGGCAGCTGGGTCAGAGCCACCTGCTAAAGCAGACCAAGCGTGACATTGCACGGGTTAAGACCGTTCTGCAGCAGAAGGTAGAAGGCTAATGGGAACGACTGAAAAGCGCACGCGCACCGTCCAAGGGCGGGTTGTCAGTGACAAGATGGATAAAACCATCACGGTGTTGGTTGAGCGTCGGGTAAAGCACCCTGTGTACGGTAAGTACATTACTCGTTCGTCCAAGGTCCATGCTCACGACGAAAGCAATACCGCCGGTATCGGTGACACGGTATTGGTGAAAGAGTCACGACCATTGTCCAAAACCAAAACTTGGACATTGGTGGAAGTACTGGAGACGGCTACCCAGATCTGAGCTGGGTGGTTAAGTGCGGTCTAGACCGCGGATTGGAGTAGAGAAATGATTCAGACCCAGTCGTATTTGGAAGTTGCCGATAACAGCGGTGCGCGTCGTGTCATGTGCATCAAAGTGCTCGGTGGTTCAAAGCGTCGCTATGCACGCGTGGGCGATCTGATCAAGGTGACCGTTAAGGAAGCAATTCCGCGAGGCAAGGTCAAGAAGGGTCAGGTGATGACGGCGGTAGTCGTGCGCACCAAGAAAGGGGTTCGACGCCCTGACGGCTCGTTGATCAAATTTGATGAGAATGCAGCGGTACTTCTGAACAACCAGGAAGCGCCCATTGGGACTCGTATTTTTGGCCCAGTTACCCGCGAACTTCGCGGTGAGAAGTTTATGAAGATCATTTCCCTGGCGCCTGAAGTTATCTGAGCGACAGGAACGAGGATTATAGAGATGGCGAAGATCAAGCGAGACGACGAAGTTATCGTCCTGACCGGCAAGGACAAGGGCAAGCGCGGAACAGTGCGAGCGGTCCTCGATGGCGGGAAGGTCATCGTGGCGGGCGTGAACATGATTAAGAAGCACACCAAGCCCAACCCACAGATGGGGATAGCGGGTGGCATCGTCGAGAAAGAGGCCCCTATCCAGGTCTCTAACGTGGCGATCTTCAACCCCACGAGCAGTAAAGCAGATCGCGTAGGTTTCCGTGTTGACGGAGATCGTAAGGTGCGTATTTACAAGTCAAGCGGAGAAGTGATTGACGCCTGAGGCCCACCAGCCCAGCGCAATTGAGGTAGCGAACATGGCAACCCTGAAGGAACAGTACCGCAACGAAATCGCCCCTAAGCTTAAAGAAGAGCTGGGTTTAGCGAACGTTATGGAGGTACCACGTATCACCAAAATCACCCTAAACATGGGTGTCGGTGAGGCAGTGGGCGACAAGAAAGTACTCGAGAACGCCTTGGCCGATATGACCAAAATTGCCGGTCAGAAGCCTGTGGTCACAAAGTCACGCAAGTCCATCGCGGGCTTCAAGATTCGTGATGGCTGGCCGATTGGCTGCAAGGTAACCCTGCGCGAAGAGCGTATGTACGAATTCCTCGAGCGCTTGATCAGCATTGCGATTCCACGTATCCGTGACTTCCGAGGCATCAGCCCCAAGTCGTTCGATGGCCGCGGAAACTTTGCGATGGGTGTTACTGAGCAAATTATCTTTCCTGAAATTAATTACGATGAAGTCGATACGCTGCGCGGTATGGATATCACCATAACCACCAGTGCCTCCAGCGACGAGCATGGTCGAGCACTGTTGCGCGCGTTTAACTTCCCGTTCAAGGGCTAAGGGGTATTCGAGATGGCTAAGAAGTCGATGATTGCGCGCGAAGAAAAGCGTGCCCGCACTGTTGCCAAGTACGCGGCAAAGCGTGCCAAGCTGAAGGACATCATCAGTAACCCGTCCATCAGTGATGACGAGCGCTGGGAAGCCCAGATTGCGCTCCAGAAATTACCCCGTAATGCCAGCCCTGTTCGCCAGCAGCGTCGCTGCCAGGTGACGGGTCGGCCCCACGGTGTCTATCGCAAGTTTGGTTTATGCCGTAACAAGCTGCGTGAAGCGGCTATGCGCGGTGATGTACCAGGTCTGGTTAAGTCCAGCTGGTAACGGAGTAAAAGAATATGAGTATGCAAGATCCAGTCAGCGATATGTTGACCCGTATCCGAAACGCGCAGATGGCAGGTAAGAAAGTTGTCGAGATGCCTGGTTCGAAATTGAAGGCATCGGTCGCTAAAGTCTTGATGGAAGAAGGCTACGTTGCGTCCTACGACGTCGATAACAGCGGTGTTAAGCCCCGCCTGTCAATCGAGTTGAAGTATTTCGAGGGTAAGCCTGTTATAGCTGAAATTGAGCGTATCAGCCGCCCCAGTTTACGACGTTACGCCGGCAAAGGTGAGCTGCCATCGGTACGAGGCGGCCTTGGCGTAGCCATCGTCTCAACGTCACGCGGTGTAATGACCGACCGTGCTGCCCGTGCTGCGGGTGTCGGCGGCGAAATACTCTGCACCGTATTCTGATTCGACGCATCTGAGAGAACACACAATGTCAAGAGTCGCAAATAACCCCGTGACAGTGCCTAAGGGCGTCGAAATCAAGATCGACGGCAGTCATGTTGCTGTGAAGGGTGGTAAGGGCACGATGGAAATGTCACTGACTGATGGCATTTCCATTGAGGTCGCAGAGGGCGAAGCCAAGGTCATTTACGATTGGGAGACCAATCGCGCAATGGCAGGTACTACCCGCGCATTGCTCAACAACCTCGTTGTGGGTGTGAGCAATGGTTGGGAGAAAAAGTTGATCCTCAACGGCGTGGGCTACCGAGCAAAGGCTTCAGGAAACACAGTAAATCTGGTTGTGGGTTTGTCCCACAACGTTGATTACGATCTGCCCGAGGGTCTGTCGGCGGAAACCCCCACGCAAACGGAAATCGTGATCCGTGGCATGGATAAGCAGGCAGTGGGCCAAGCGGCGGCAGAAATTCGCAGCTACCGACCCCCAGAGCCCTACAAAGGTAAAGGTATTCGTTACGCGGACGAGTATGTCCGACGTAAGGAAGCCAAGAAGAAGTGAGGTAAGGCAATGAACGAGAAAACAGAATCACGCCTGCGTCGCGCCCGAAAATCGCGTATCCGCATGCGCAAAAGTGGCGCTACTCGCCTCACCGTACATCGTACCCCGAGGCATATTTATGCCCAGGTTATTAGCCCTGAGGGTAGTCAAGTGTTGGTGAGTGCATCGACCCTCGATAAGGATCTGCGCGGTGGCAGCACCGGCAATATCGACGCGGCTGCATCGGTGGGTAAATTGATTGCTGAGCGAGCCAAAGCGGCCGGCATCACCGAAGTGGCATTCGACCGGTCTGGGTTCAAATACCACGGCCGCGTTAAGGCGCTGGCAGATGCGGCGCGAGAAGGCGGATTGGAGTTTTAAGCACTATGGCATTTAACGACCAAAAGAAGCAGGGTGAGCAGCGTACTGAAGGCGATCTTCAGGAGAAGCTGGTTCAGGTTAATCGTGTCGCTAAGACCGTGAAAGGTGGCCGCATAATGAGCTTCACCGCTCTGACTGTTGTCGGTGATGGCAACGGCCGCGTTGGCTATGGACGCGGCAAAGCGCGTGAAGTGCCAGTTGCCATTCAGAAGGCAATGGAAGCGGCGCGTCGCAACATGATCAAGGTCGAGCTGACCGACGGCACCCTGCAGTATCCCGTGAAAGCATCCCACGGTGCCTCCAAGGTCTACATGCAGCCCGCCTCTGAAGGTACTGGCGTTATCGCCGGTGGTGCTATGCGTTCGGTGTTGGAGATTGCCGGTGTTCACAACGTGTTGGCCAAGTGTTACGGCTCAACTAATCCGGTGAACGTGGTTCGCGCTACTTACAACGGCCTGCGTGATATGTGCTCGCCGGATGCGGTGGCAGCCAAGCGTGGCAAAACCGTAGAAGAGATCCTCAGCTGAGGTCGGAGTCTGTTGAGATGAGCAAGTCAATGATCAAAGTGACCCTGGTCAAGAGTACCTCCGGTCGGTTGAAGAACCACCAGGCCTGCGTGGCTGGGTTGGGTCTTCGACGTATTGGACACACGGTCGAGGTAGAAGATACCCCGTCAGTGCGTGGAATGATCAACAAGGTGAACTATATGGTTCGCGTAGAAGGTGAAGCCAATGGCTGAAGAGATGCGTTTAAATAACCTGCGCCCCGCCGACGGCGAGAAGCGCGCGGCCAAGCGTGTCGGTCGTGGTATCGGCTCGGGTTTGGGTAAGACCGCAGGTCGTGGCCACAAGGGTCTGAAAGCACGCTCGGGCGGTACCGTTAAGCCAGGCTTCGAAGGCGGTCAGATGCCACTTCAGAAGCGTTTGCCGAAGTATGGTTTTACATCACGTATCGGTCGCACCACGGCGCAAGTTCGTCTGCACGAGCTAAACCGCGTTGAAGGCGATGTCGCCGATTTGGCTGCGCTTAAGGCTGCAGACCTGATTAAAGAAGACGTATTGCGAGCTCGTGTCTTTCTGTCGGGCGCGGTAGATCGCGCTATTCACGTGAAAGGTTTGGCGGTAACGAAGGGCGCACGTGAGGCTATCGAAGCTGCAGGCGGGAGCGTAGAGGCTTAAGCCATGGCAAACGGCATGCCTTCGATGAACGCAGCGGGAATGGGGGAGCTTTTAGGGCGCCTCCGTTTTGTTTTGCTTGCGCTGATTGTTTATCGCATTGGTACTCATATCCCGGTACCCGGTATCGACCCCGAGCAACTGGCGGCCTTGTTCGATCAGAACCAGGGCACCATTCTCGGGTTGGCGAACGTATTTTCCGGTGGCGCTCTCGAGCGTATGAGTATTCTGGCGTTGGGCATCCTGCCTTACATCTCTGCGTCTATTATTATGCAGTTGATGACGGCGGTTACGCCTCAGCTAGAGCAGTTGAAAAAAGAGGGTGAGTCGGGTCGTCGTAAGATCTCCCAGTACACCCGGTACTTAACCGTGTTATTGGCGTTCGTCCAAGGATCCGGCATGACGGTGGGTCTGGCGAACCAGGGCTTGTCTTTCGATAGCAGCATCAGCTTTTTTGTGATTGCGGTGACGTCCCTAGTGACCGGTGCCGTATTCATGATGTGGTTGGGTGAGCAGATTACTGAACGAGGTATTGGCAACGGTATCTCGCTGTTGATCTTCGCCGGTATCGCGGCGGGGTTGCCCGCAGCGTTGGGCCAGTCTTTGGAGCAGGCGCGTCAAGGAGAGCTCAACATACTGATTTTGCTGGCTATCATTGCCCTCGCGGTGGTGGTTATCTATTTGGTGGTGTTCATCGAGCGCGGCCAGCGGCGCATCACGGTGAATTACGCAAAGCGTCAGCAGGGGCGTCAGATGTACCAGTCCCAGTCATCTCACCTGCCACTAAAGGTCAACATGGCAGGTGTCATCCCCGCTATCTTTGCCAGCTCCATTTTGCTGTTCCCAGCCTCGGTTGCGCAGTGGTTTGGTAGCGCCGATAGCGCTGATTGGTTGCAGGACCTTGCGGTCGCGATTGGTCCAGGGCAGCCACTTAATATTTTGCTGTTCACCGGGTTCATCGTGTTCTTCTGTTTCTTCTACACGGCACTGATGTTTAACCCCCAAGAGGTCGCCGACAACCTAAAGCGTTCCGGTGCGTTTGTCCCAGGTATTCGTCCGGGGCCACAGACCGCCAACTATATCGACGGCGTGCTCACACGGTTAACGGTTTTTGGTTCTGCCTACATCGCTTTGGTGTGTTTGTTGCCGCAGTTCCTGGTGGTGATGTTCAACGTGCCGTTCTACCTGGGTGGCACCTCAATGTTAATCGTGGTGGTTGTGGTCATGGATTTCATGGCGCAAGTCCAAAGTCATTTGATGTCACATCAGTATGAAGGTGTGATGAAGAAGGCCAACCTGGCCAATTCCGGCCCTGCTGGCCGGCTGCGGTAGGTTCCAGGAGCAAAAGATGAAAGTACGAGCTTCCGTTAAGAAAATCTGTCGGAACTGCAAAGTGGTTCGGCGCAATGGTGTAGTACGTGTGATCTGTTCCTCAGATCCACGTCATAAGCAACGCCAAGGCTGAAAGCATTGAGTTTTGTTCCACAAATCAGTAATATTCGCGCCCCTTTAACCGAGGGGGTTGCGACTACTGTGGTGGCCGCCCAATGGGCCGTTGCTACAGTCAACGTTTGGAGATAAATCGATGGCGCGTATCGCCGGTGTCAACATTCCTGATAACAAGCATGCAGTGATTTCGCTGACGTACATCTATGGCGTGGGTCCCACTCAGGCCAAGCGATTGCTAGAAGCCACGGGTATTGCGCCCACTACTAAGGTGGGTGAGTTGTCCGAGGCCGAGCTCGATCAGTTGCGTGGTTTGATCAGCGAGATGACCGTCGAGGGCGACCTCCGCCGTGAGGTCTCGATGAACATCAAGCGTTTGATGGATTTGGGTTGTAATCGGGGTCTGCGACATCGTAAGGGTTTGCCGTTGCGTGGTCAGCGCACTAAAACCAATGCGCGTACTCGCAAAGGACCGCGTAAGCCAATCCGTAAGTAAATGTGGGGATCGGCCCCGTGCCGGTCTCTTGTGTAGCTACATCCTAATTTGTAGTGTTGATATAGAAGTAGGGAAATCATGGCCAAGAATGCCAAAAACACCAAGACGACCAAGCGCAAGATTACTAAGCAGGTTGTCGACGGCGTTGCACACATCCATGCATCGTTCAATAACACCATTGTGACCATTACCGACCGACAGGGTAACACCCTGAGCTGGGCCACTGCGGGTGGTTCGGGGTTCCGTGGTTCGCGTAAATCGACGCCGTTTGCGGCTCAGGTTGCCGCTGAGCGCGCTGGTGAAGCCGCTAAAGAGTACGGATTGAAGAATCTGGACGTAGAGGTGAAGGGTCCCGGTCCGGGTCGTGAATCGGCGGTTCGCGCTCTTAATGCCTGTGGTTACAAAGTCAACAACATCACCGACGTGACGCCTATCCCCCATAACGGATGTCGTCCGCCCAAGAAGCGCCGCGTTTAAGCTGGCTGCCGAGGAATAGAACAGTATGGCTCGATATATTGGACCGAAGTGCAAGCTTTCCCGACGTGAAGGCACCGATCTGCAATTAAAGAGTGGCGTACGTGCCCTCGATGCCAAGTGCAAACCCGAAACCGCCCCAGGCCAGCACGGCGCTCGTCGCGGTCGCCTGTCCGACTACGGTATTCAGTTGCGCGAAAAGCAGAAAGTGCGTCGTATTTATGGCGTGTTGGAAAAGCAGTTCCGTAACTACTACAAGGAAGCGGCGCGCATGAAGGGCGCTACGGGTGAGAACCTGCTTCTGCTTCTAGAGGGACGACTCGATAACGTGGTTTATCGAATGGGTTTCGGCTCAACCCGTGCAGAAGCGCGCCAGTTGGTATCTCACAAGGGTATCCTGGTGAATGGTGCTGTGGTGAACATCCCCTCTTATCAAGTAAAGCCCGGCGATACTGTAGCTGTGCGTGAAAAGGCGAAAAAGCAGCTGCGCATTCAATCCGCGGTATCGCTTGCCGAGCAACGGGGTGAGCCCGAGTGGTTGGAAGTGAATGCCGACAAACTGGAGGGGACGTTCAAAGCCCGTCCTGACCGCCAAGACCTCTCTAACGAGATCAACGAAAACCTGATCGTGGAGCTGTACTCCAAGTAATTTTTTGGCAGTAATACGTTCCCCACATTCGCTTTTATTACAGGTGGTTTATGTCCAGTTCGGTTAATGAGTTTTTAACGCCCCGCGTCATCAAGGTTGACGAAAAGTCGTCGACGCGTGCTCAGGTAACCCTAGAGCCGCTCGAGCGCGGCTTCGGTCACACCCTTGGCAACGCACTGCGTCGTATTCTGCTGTCTTCTATGCCGGGCTGCGCCATTACGGAAGCCGAGATTGACGGTGTTCTGCACGAATACTCGGCGATCGAGGGCGTGCAAGAGGATGTCATCGAGATCCTGCTCAACTTGAAGGGTGTTGCCCTTACCATGGCAAGCAAGGACGAGGCCGAGTTCTCTTTGGTCGCTAAAGGGCCGTGCACCGTTACCGCGGGTGATATTCAAGTCGATCACGATGTGGAAATTTGCAACCCGAACCACGTCATTTGTACGATCACCTCTGACCGGGAAATGGTTATTCGTCTGGTGGCGGAGCGTGGCCGTGGCTACTCACCCGCCGACGCCCGTGAAAATCCCGAAGAAGAAACCCGTTCGATCGGCCGTTTACAGCTAGATGCGTCATTCTCGCCAATTCGTCGTGTTTCTTATGTGGTGGATGCAGCCCGTGTTGAGCAGCGTACCGACCTCGACAAACTCGTTATCGACCTGGAAACGAATGGCACCATCGACCCCGAGGAAGCCATCCGTCGTGCGGCGACCATTCTCCAGCAGCAACTTTCAGTGTTTGTTGACCTGGAGAGCGAGGCACAAACTGCGACAGCAGAAGCGGATGACGAAGTCGACCCCATTTTGCTACGACCCGTTGACGACCTAGAGTTAACCGTGCGTTCGGCGAACTGCCTGAAAGCAGAAAATATTTACTACATCGGTGATCTTGTACAGCGCACCGAAGTGGAGCTTCTCAAGACACCTAACTTGGGCAAGAAGTCACTCACCGAGATCAAAGACGTATTGGCGTCTCGTGGCTTGTCTTTGGGTATGCGCCTCGAGAATTGGCCTCCAGCTAGTCTCCGAAATGACGAGCGTCTGCTGAGCGTCTAAGTTTATAGGACCCCATCGGCCTGCCGCGAAGGCAGCCTTACGAAAGGAATACAACAATGCGTCATCGTCACAGCGGTCGACAGCTAAACCGCAACAGCTCCCACCGCAAAGCCATGTTCCGTAATATGGCGGTGTCCCTAGTTGAGCACGAACTGATCAAGACTACGTTGCCCAAGGCGAAAGAGCTGCGCAGCTATGCGGAGCCGCTCATCACATTGGCTAAGACTGACAGCGTAGCTAATCGTCGTCTCGCCTTTGATCGCACCCGCAGCAAGGAAGCGGTCGGCAAATTGTTCAATGAACTTGGCCCACGTTATCAAGAGCGCCCCGGTGGTTACATCCGCATTTTGAAGTGTGGTTACCGCGCTGGAGATAAGGCACCCATGGCCTATGTCGAGTTGGTAGATCGACCTGAGCCTGAGTTTATTGATGATATTGAGGGTGATGACGACGAGTAAGTTATCGTCTCGCCGCGTTTCAAATGAAAACCCCGGTTGCTAGGCACCCGGGGTTTTTTATTGGGGTCTCATTAGAGCCGATAGGCGTCTTCTTACTGCAGGTGACATTGCTCGGGGTGCTATGTTCTGAGCGCACCCCGAGCAATGGAGCGACGGCCGTTTTTAGAAGGGCCTGTCGTTAGAAGGTTGCAGTTACCCTAAGCCAGGCAGCTCGGCCCGGTTCGGTGACCTGTATTTGCGTCGGGTCGAACGCGTTGCCTCTGTTGAGATGCTGAGCATAGGCTTTATCGAGGGCGTTATCGATACCGGATTCCAGTAGGACCGATGACGAGATCTGGTAGGACAGATTAAGGTTGACGATACCCCAGCCGGGTGTTTCGCGTACGTCGAGTCCCTGACCTGGGATGCCACTGGACGACAGGGTGTCAACGCGGGTTTGTGTCGCTGCCCATTGCAGCTGTGCTCCGGCGCTCCATGCCCCCTTATGCCAGTTCAGACTGGCCAGGCCTTCGAGGGGAGGGATTTGAGCGAGGTCTCGGTTATCTGTTCGGTTGGTACCTCGTACGCTAGAGAGTCCAAACTCCGCGTTGAGCCCCTCGGTCAGTGCGACCTGTAATCGCAATTCTGTACCCATCAGTGTGGCATCGATGTTTCGGTAGATACTGGCATTGTTCATGGGCTCTACCCAGCGATCGCGCAAGACATAATCATTGACTCGGTTGAGGTAGACAGCCGCTTCAAGATTTACCCGTTGCCACTGCTGGCTCAGCCCTAGTTCAAACTGATGGTGTATCTCCGGTGCCAGCCCTGGGTCGCCGACCCAGCGTGCGCTTGGCATCATGCCGTTAGAGGCAATGTAGCGCTCGGTTGCATCGGGCGTACGCACGCTGCGTGATACCCCGGCATACCAACGTTGTTGCCCGCTGTTGGGGGTGTATTCCAGCCGCAACAGACCGCCAATATTGCGGTCAGTACGGTCGGTGTCGGTATCACCGTAGTACAGCTCGTAGAGCGACATCGGGCTCAATGCCATACCTGCGGGTTTGACATCCGTTTCCGAGGCTGAAGAGGTCACATAGTCATAACGCAAGCCGCCTTTAACTGACCACGAGGGATTAAGCGGCCGCTCTAGCTCAGCGAATACACCGGTTTGATCGATACTGACGTCTGGCCATAGCAGAGAGTTCAATGCTGGAGGATCGATTGCATCATTGTAACGTTGCGCGGCGCGGTCATTGTATTGACCGTCAATGCCCACGGTCCATGCTCCCCAATCGTTGTTGAATTCGACAACAGCGCGTCCGCCAACCGTGTCAGAGGTGGAGGGGGCTCGCATTCGCATGGGTGAAGTCGTGCGTAAGCTGTAGCTGTCCATGACGTGATCGACATTGGATGAGTAGAGCTCAAGACGCAGCTTATCGAGGGAGCCCCAACGTGTCTCTGCTTTCACGCGAACAGTGGTGTTGATCGCTTCCGGGCTATCCATACCGGCGCCAGGGTAAAGTGCATCCAGAGTGTCCTGTCGGTCCAAACTCAGTTCTACACGGGTGTCCGTTGAGGGTGTATAGCCGAGCAGAAGGGTTCCCGCGTACTCTCTGTAGGCTGCACGCACAATCTCGCCGTTGCCGTCCTCATAATTGCCGCTATCGGACTGCCCAACAAGGGCCCTTACGTACATCTGCTGATTGCCTAGGGCGATATCTGCATTTAAATCACGGGTGTTGCTATTGCCACGCCATGCGGCTGACAGTTTACCGCGAATTTCTCCGTCGTCAGCAAAAGGCTCGGTTACACGAGAGAACAGAACAGTTCCCCCCGGACCACCACCACCATAGGCGAGTGTTTGGGAACCTCTAATGACGGTGACCTCCTCAAAGCCTATGGCCGAGGCGTAGGAGGTGGGTGGGTCCATCCGGTTTGGGCAGCCGCCGTGAACATAGGCCCCGTCAAGCAGCACGTTGAGTTGTGTCTGGCTAAGACCTCGGATGGTAGGGTCGATACCGTGGCCGCCCATGCGAGAGCCGGAAACGCCTAGCAAATCGCGCAAGCTATCCCCGGTTTCGAGCCCAGGGGAAAGCTGGTTCATATCAGTACGTGTGACCGCCGTTGGTATGGCTTGGCCTATTACGTTGACGGTCTCTATGACTTGGTGATCGTGATCGGCAACACTGAGGTGACTACAGCTAATAGCGGCCACCGCGCAGGTAAGCCGCTTTAAGGAGAATGTCATGGTGAACCCCGTAAATAAAAAGACAGTGATCGAGGGCGGGCACGTTGCCACGCCGGGAAGGATACAATGTCAGCTTAGGGGTGGTGCTCGACCTGTGAAGTCCGGGAATCGAGTCTGGTGAATGGGCTCAGTAATCGGGCCGATGACATAGCCTGAGCCACCTTCCGGCAAGAAAGCATCGACATCCACATGGGCGAGTGCGGCAGTGCCGGTGATGTGGCCCAAGACGAGGGCGGGGCACCAGTCGTCGCCGTCGCTCGCCAGATCGGGAATATCGAGGGTGGTGTAGCGCTCGCCTTGAACGTTACACAGCACAACGGTGACCGTGCCATCGTCACCTTCAATGGTCTGCACAACCGGCGCCACCAGCAGTGCCACCATGAATTGCATGACCAGCGTAAGCCCCGCCAGTGCCAGAGCAATATTCTGGTTAGCGGGCGCTTTGTGTAATCGCTGGATAAGGGGCGAGCTCATGGCGCGCATTATAGGCTAGCGTTCGCGGGTGATGTCCAGTCTTGCTCTGAACTGCCTAAGTAAGATCCCCGTCGATTATTGACTGGGTCAAGAGCGGTGCAAGGAACCGGCCGGTATGGGAGTTCATGTTGGCCGCTACCTGTTCTGGGGTACCGGTGGCGATGATCTGCCCACCCCCTGAACCACCCTCGGGCCCCAGATCGATGAGCCAGTCGGCGGTTTTAATGACGTCGAGGTTATGTTCTATGATGACAACGGTGTTTCCGCCGTCCCGCAGCCGATGCAAAACCTCGAGAAGCTGTCGGATATCTTCGAAGTGCAGACCGGTCGTTGGTTCATCGAGAATATAGAGCGTGTTACCGGTGTCTCGCTTTGATAATTCTCTCGATAGTTTAACCCGCTGAGCTTCTCCCCCCGATAGTGTCGTCGCTGCTTGGCCGAGTCGCACATAGGACAAGCCGACATCCACCAGCGTTTGTAATTTGCGATTGATAGCGGGCACCGCCTCAAAAAAGCTGAGGGCATCTTCAACCGTCATATCGAGTACTTCCGATATGTTGCTGCCCTTGTAGCGGATTTCCAGGGTCTCTCGGTTGTAGCGCTTGCCTTTGCAGACATCACAGGGCACGTAGATGTCCGGTAAAAAATGCATTTCAACTTTGGTCACGCCATCACCCTGGCAGGCCTCACAGCGCCCGCCACGCACGTTAAAGCTGAAGCGACCTGGCTTATAGCCCCGAGACCGGGCCTCTTGGGTACCGGCGAATAACTCTCTAATGGGGGTGAATATGCCGGTATAGGTTGCCGGATTAGAGCGCGGTGTCCGACCGATGGGACTTTGGTCTATGTCGATACATTTATCGAAATGTTGCAGTCCCACAACCTTTTTATGGGCCGCCGCTTTGAGTGTGGTGGCGCCATTGAGTGCGGTAGCCGCCAATGGGTACAGGGTGCCGTTGATGAGTGTCGATTTACCCGACCCCGAGACGCCGGTGACGCAGGTTAGCAGACCTATGGGTAACTCAAGGGTCACATCTTGCAGATTATTGCCGCAGCAACCGGTGACAACCAGTTGTTTTGCGGTGTCAGGGTTACGTCGTTTGGTGGGCACCTCAATGCGTCGTTTGCCCGACAAATAGGCCCCGGTCAGGGACTGCTCGCTGTTAAGAATGGTTTGGATGGGCCCCTGTGCCACAACAGTACCGCCGTGAACGCCAGCACCCGGTCCGATGTCAATGACGTGATCGGCCATGCGAATAGCGTCCTCGTCATGCTCGACCACGAGCACCGTATTACCGATATCGCGCAGGTGGATCAGTGTGCGCAGCAGGCGTTCGTTATCCCGCTGGTGTAAGCCGATCGAGGGTTCGTCGAGGATATACATAACCCCTACCAGGCCCGCACCTATCTGACTTGCCAGTCGAATCCGCTGCGCCTCGCCACCGGATAAGGTTTCGGCACTGCGATCTAGCGTCAGGTAGTTAAGGCCAACATCGACGAGAAAACGGTAGCGGGCGCGTAACTCTTTTAGAATTTTATCGGCGATTTCGCCCTTGCGACCATCAAGCGTTAACGCTTCGAAGTAATCGTAGGCGTCACCCACCGAGAGATGGGTAATACTGGGTAGTGTGCGTTCATCAACATAAACGCTGCGCGCGTTTTCACATAAACGGGTACCGCCACAATCGTGGCAGGGTGCTGCAGAGACAAATTTAGCCAGCTCATCCCGCACCGACTGGGAATCCGTCTCCCGGTAGCGACGTTCTAGGTTGGGCAAGATACCTTCAAATTTATGTTTGCGCTTGAATACTGATCCCCGGTCGTTGACGTAGGCAAACTCTATTTCTTGGCTGCCACTGCCATGCAGAATGACATCTCGACATTTTTTCGGCAGGGATTCGAAGGGCTGATCAATGTCAAAGCCGTAGTGGTCCGCCAACGACGTCAGTAGATGGAAGTAATAGACATTCCGTCGATCCCAACCTCGAATGGCGCCTGCGGCCAAACTGGCCTCGGGGTGGGCAACGACACGACCCTCATCAAAATATTGCGTAACCCCCAGGCCATCGCAACTCGCACAGGCACCGGCAGGGTTGTTGAATGAGAACAACCTAGGTTCCAGTTCATCGATGGCATGACCGCATTCCGGGCAGGCGTAGCGCGCCGAGAACAGCAGCTCCTCCCCATCGCCGTCCATAGGCGCAACGGCGGCCAAACCATCGGTTAACTCAAGGGCCGTTTCGAAGGACTCGGCTAAGCGCAAGCCCAAGTCGTCGCGGACTTTGAAACGATCGACGACGACTTCAATGGTATGTTTCCGCTTCTTATCGAGCTCTGGCACATCATCGAGATCCACAAGGATGCCGTCGACACGCACTCGGATAAAACCCGCCGCACGCATCTGCTCGAACACATGTAGATGCTCACCTTTGCGATCCCTGATCACCGGCGCCAGCAGCATGAGTTTGGCCCCTTCGGGCATGGCCAGCACCGCATCGACCATTTGGCTCACGGTTTGCGCTTGCAGCGATATGTTATGGCGCGGGCAGCGTGGATCGCCGACTCGAGCAAACAGCAGCCGCAAGTAGTCGTAGATCTCGGTAATGGTCCCCACCGTTGAGCGCGGGTTGTGGGAGGTGGATTTTTGTTCAATGGAGATGGCGGGAGACAGACCTTCGATATGGTCGATGTCAGGCTTTTCCATCATGGACAGGAATTGGCGGGCGTAGGTCGATAAGCTCTCAACGTAGCGCCGCTGACCCTCGGCATATAAGGTGTCGAAGGCCAGAGAGGACTTACCCGACCCCGAGAGGCCCGTGATAACTACGAGCTTGTCCCGGGGAATATCAAGGTCAATGTTTTTGAGGTTGTGAGTGCGTGCGCCCCGTACCTGAATGGTATCCATGAAACTCGTCTGCCACCGATGAAAACTCACCAGTATACGCAGTAAAGGGCGGGTCCGATGGCGTCGACTGCAACACAGTTTGCTACTCTAGTCTCAGAGCATTGTTGTAATCGTGATATTCTGCGGTTTTCGCAAGCGTTGTCCTACCGTGATCAGCAAAACCCCTTTTACCAGCGATGAGCGTCGCGCCGTCTTGGCGTTGGCGAGTTTGTACAGTTTTCGCATGCTCGGCCTGTTTATGGTGCTGCCCCTGTTAGGGGTTTACGCCGCCGGTATGCCAGGTGCCACACCAGCCATGCTGGGCCTTGCGTTGGGGGCCTACGGCTTGACCCAAGCCGCGCTTCAGCTGCCATTGGGGTGGTTGTCGGATCGAGTAGGTCGACGTCCGATCATTTTATTGGGGCTGAGTGCGTTTATTGCCGGCAGTCTCGTGGCTGCCTACGCGGAAACCCTAAACGGCATCATCGTCGGTCGCTTCTTGCAGGGATGCGGTGCCATCGCGGCGGCGCTGACAGCGATGGCTGCGGATTACACCCGTGACTCCCAGCGCACCAAGACCATGGCCATTATTGGAGCCAGTGTCGGACTGTCCTTTGTCATCGCGTTGGTGTTGGGGCCTTTGTTGGCGGCGGTGGGTGGTCTTGGGTTGGTGTTCATGACCACCGCCGGCATGGGCGTCATTGGATTTTTGCTGGTAGCGCTGGTGTTGCCCAAAGTACCGGCTGTGACGACGAGCACCTCAGGTGCTACGTGGCAGGCAAACCATATTTTTGGCGGTGGTCTACCGGTGCTGTACGCGGGCATTTTTCTACTTCACGGCATTATTATGGCGACCTTTTTGGTGGTGCCCGATCGACTTGCCAATACAGTGGGATTCCCCGCTGACCATCACTGGGCGGTGTATTTAGGCGCCGTTATTATTTCGGTGCCGCCTGCGCTTTTGTTGATGCGGCGCGGCCGCGGGGGTGACGATCCCCGGCGCGTGTTATTGATATCCGTGACGGCATTGTTGGTGGGCAGTCTCGCTGCCCTCAATGTGGCTGATTTGTACGGAATTGGTATTGGGCTCGTGAGCTTTTTTGTGGGTATCAACACCCTAGAGGCGGTGCTGCCGGCGCTGGTTACCCGTATCGCTCCCGATCGCTCGAGGGGTGCCGCTATGGGTGTATTCTCGAGTTGCCAGTTTTTAGGCATTTTTGTGGGCGGCAGTGCTGGCGGCTTTGTTCTGGGCAGTGGTGGACTGGTGGCTATTTCGGGGCTGGTAGCCGGCCTCACGATGATTTGGGTGCTGTTACTCGCCTTTGTGCCAATGGTCATCGCCGATACAGCTGAGACTGAGTCATCCCAGTAGCGCTTTTTTCATCGGCGATAGGCCTCTGCAGTCGCAACAGGCCCCGCTGCGTTGTTATAGTCAGAATCATTCCTGACCTCGTCGGGCTCAGTACAAACCCAGCATCAGCATTGGCTGTTGCTGTCGTTATTACCAGTGGAGAACAGCATGGCATCGCGCGGCATTAATAAGGTAATTCTGGTTGGTAATCTGGGGAATGACCCCGAACATCGTGTCCTGCCCTCAGGGGGCGCGGTGACCAATATCAGCATTGCCACCTCAGAAACCTGGAAAGACAAGAACACTGGCCAGCAACAAGAGCGTACCGAGTGGCATCGCATTGTGTTTTTTAATCGACTGGCTGAAATTGCCGCCGAGTATCTCCGCAAAGGCTCGAAAGTCTATGTCGAGGGTTCTCTGCGTACTCGTAAATGGCAAGATCAATCCGGGCAAGATCGTTACACCACCGAAATCGTTGGCAATGAAATGCAAATGCTCGATAGCCGAGGCGCCATGGGAGGCGATCAAGGCATGTCGGGTGGTATGGGTGGTCAGCCCTCGCATGGGTACGATAGCCAACCGTCTGCGCCTCAAGGCTCATCCGGGTTCAGTCAAAGCGCGCCCAACCTCGATCCTATCGACGACGACATCCCGTTCTGATAACCACGAGGGCTGCTGTTGAAACTCCTGCTGTTAGGGGGCGATACCCCCGTGGGGCATTCTCTAAGGGCGTTTATACCGCCCCTGCAACGTCATGAACTGGTTCTGACGCCCCTTGAGGGCACACGCTGGAAGCGCGAACGGCAGGTTAAGAAAATGCTCAGAGCGGTTGAGCCCGACATGATCGTGGACAGCCGTATTATCAGCTTCTGGGACGGCAGCGAATCCGTTTCTTCCGCCGAGCTTGAGCGCACACAGTGGCTCGCGCGTTCAGCACAACGGCTTGGCATTCGGTATTTTTATCTGTCTAGCTCTCAGGTATTTGCCGGGTCCTTAAAGCGACCGTACCGAGAGAGTGATACCCCCGATAGTCAAGAGCCCAAAGGTCAATTGCTGTTGAAAGCCGAACAGCTCGTGCGGGATACGGTGGAAGATGCGTTTGTGCTGAGGCTGGGGTGGTTGTTCTCCGGTCGTGGACCCAGCCACTTCAAGCTCATGTTGGATCAACTGTGCGCTGGAGAGAGGCTTAAAGCAAGTGACTCCCGTCGGGACTGTCCTGTTCATACGGCCGAAGTTGCGCGGGTTGTTGCGGGAATTATCGATCAGATAAGTGTTGGGGCGCCGGCGAGAGGCCTGTATCACTACGGTAGTGCCGGCGACACGGGTTATTTCGCTTTTTGTGAGGCGCTGGTGGCGTTCGCCTCCCAATTTGACGTGTTTTCCCACGCCACCGAATTGCTCGCGGAAGAGTCGATGCCCGAGGGATTCGCCATCAATCGCTCCCTCGATTGCACAGCAATAAGGCATCAATTTGGCATCCAGCGTCGCCCATGGCGAGACTTTGTCGAGCGGGCGGTGCGTCGTTACATTGAACTCTACTGTAAAGAGGTTAGCCATGACCGCTAATGAACCCGTGGCTTTGAATATTGCAGTGCTCACGGTCAGTGACACCCGCGACGAAACCAATGACACCTCTGGGGACTATTTGGCTCAGTCTGCCGAGTCAGCGGGTCATCGCGTCGTCGCGAGAGCTATCGTAAAAGATGATATCTACGACCTGAGGGCGTCTGTCTCACAGTGGATTGCCGACCCTGCCATAGAGGTCATATTGACCACCGGAGGTACCGGATTTTCTGGGCGTGATTCAACGCCCGAGGCGCTTATGCCTTTGTTTGATAAGCAGATTGAGGGTTTCGGCGAAGTCTTCCGGCAGCTATCCCTGACAGAAATTGGCTCCTCAACCATTCAATCGAGAGCCTTTGGCGGTTTTGCCAATAATACGGTGATTTTTTGTATGCCCGGGTCAACGGGTGCTTGCCGCACCGCTTGGCAGGGCATTATCGAGCAGCAGCTCGATAGTCGTCATCGCCCCTGTAATTTTGTTGGGGTGTTGCGGGTACGGCAGCAGGAGAGCTAAGTATGGCGTTAACGCCACTACCAGAGGCCCTGTCATACCTTCTGACCCGGGTGCCTTCACCGCCCGAGACTGTGTTGCTTCCCTTGGTGCAGTGCTGCAATCGCGTGCTCGCCCAGTCCGTTACGGCGTCGGTTGACGTACCTGGGTTCGACAATAGCGCCATGGATGGCTACGCCGTGCGTGCAGCAGACTTGCCTGGCGAGCTCCCGGTCACTCAACGTATTCCCGCCGGTATTGCGCCGGAACCTCTGGCGCCGGGCAGCGCTGCGCGAATTTTTACCGGTGCACCGTTACCGCCGGGCGCAGATACGGTTGTCATGCAGGAAGATGCGTTGGCCCAGGGTAACGGCGTTGCAATTCTGGGCTGCCCTACAGTGGGTGCTCACATTCGACGACGAGGTTGTGACATTGCAGCAAATTCCGTGGTGTTAACCGCGGGGCAAGTGCTGACACCACAGGCGGTGGGTCTTGCGGCCTCGGTGGGATGCGCCCAGTTGTCTGTCTACCGCGCATTGCGTGTTGGGGTTGTGACCACGGGTGATGAACTGGTTCAACCAGGCAATGCCTTGGCACCCGGGCAAATCTACAACAGCAATGGTGTGCAGGTGCAAACCCAACTTCAGCTATTGGGTATGGACGTGGCGTTGGTCGATAGCCTGCCCGATGACCCCAATGCGATCGGCTCCACCTTGGAGCGGCTCGCGGGTCAGGTTGATTGCCTTATCACTTGCGGCGGTGTCTCGGTAGGGGAAGAAGATCACGTGCGAGCACAAATCCAAGCGCGGGGCCGGTTAGATTTATGGAAGCTTGCCATTAAGCCGGGCAAACCCCTAGCCTTCGGCGCCATTAAACAGACCCCCGTATTCGGATTGCCCGGTAATCCTGTCTCGGCGTGGGCCACCTTTGCACTGGTGGTCAAGCCCTGGTTGATGCGCGCTCAAGGGGCCGAGGCTATTTTGCCTCGCCGTTACGCGGCTATTGCAGAGTTCGACATTCCAAGACCCGGTACCCGAGAGGAGTACTTGCGGGTTGAACTGCATGAAAATACCGTGGCTTCCACAAAACCCGGTCAGCGCTGGATTGCTCGACTCGCCGGGGATCAAAGTTCGGGTGTGTTAAGCAGTGTCAATCGATGCGATGGACTTGCCGTCGTCCCCATTGGTCAAACGGTGTCCGCTGGGGATGTGGTCGATGTACTGTTAATGCCGTCTTTACTGTATCCATTGGCCGCTTGAGGCCTGAAGTCAGCCGTTAAAGCGCTGGAACACCAAGGTGGCGTTGGTTCCGCCAAACCCGAAGCTGTTCGACATGACGCGCTCAAGTTTTGCGTCTTGGATAGTTCTGGTTGCGATGCGCATCCCTTGCGCTTCTGGGTCTAGGGTTTCGATATTAGCGGAGCCCGCAATAAAACCCTCTTGCATCATCAGCAGCGAGTAAATGGCCTCCTGTACGCCGGCAGCGCCGAGGGAATGACCCGAGAGCGACTTGGTTGAGCCGATCCAGGGTGTGTCATCACCTTCACCGAAAACCGCTCGCACAGCGTTGAGTTCCTGTAGGTCTCCTGCCGGTGTGCTAGTGCCGTGGGCGTTGATGTAGTCGATAGCTCCCTCCACGGTTGTCATCGCCTGCTGCATACACCGCTGTGCCCCTTCGCCCGAGGGGGCCACCATGTCATAGCCGTCGGATGTGGCGCCGTAACCGACTAGCTCGGCGTAAATCTTGGCACCTCGTGCGAGCGCGTGGTCGAGGGATTCGACGACGAGCATGCCGCCACCACCGGCAATCACGAAGCCATCGCGATTAGCGTCGTAGGCCCGCGATGCGGTGGCGGGTGTCTCGTTGTACTGTGTTGACAGCGCTCCCATGGCATCGAACAGGCAGCTCAGCGTCCAGTGTAACTCTTCGCCGCCACCTGCAAATACCACGTCTTGTTTGCCAAGCATGATCTGTTCCGCTGCATTGCCAATACAGTGAGCACTGGTTGAGCAAGCGGAACTGATGGAATAGTTCACACCCTTGATTTTAAACGGAGTAGCTAGGCAAGCGGAGACGGTACTGCCCATGGTTTGCGTGACACGGTAAGGACCAACTCGCCGAAGGCCGCGCTCACGCAATATGTCGGCGGCTTCCACTTGGCTGGCTGAAGATGCGCCACCTGAACCTGCGATGATGCCGGTGCGAGGATTGGAGACTTGTTCTGGGGTGAGCCCGGAATCGGCGATGGCTTGCTCCATACTGAGGTAGGCGTAGCCTGCCGCATCACCCATAAAGCGCCATTGTTTTCGATCGATCTCGGCGGCTAGATCGATATCCGGTTGTCCCGCAATGTGGGAGCGCATACCCGCATCGATGTGTTGTTGGCATGTGCTAATGCCCGAGCGACCCTCTCGTAGAGACTCGGTCACCGTAGCGGCGTCGTTTCCAAGGCACGACACGACACCTAAGCCGGTAATAACAACCCGTTGCGCCATTAGAATGCATCCGTTGAGGTAAACAGACCGACCCGTAGATCGGTGGCGGTGTAAATCACTTTGCCATCGACAGCCACTGAGCCATCGGCAATGCCCATGATGAGCTTGCGTTCTATGACCCGTTTCATTTGTATGCTGTAACTGACTTTGCTGTGGTTGGGCAAAATTTGGCCCGTAAACTTAACTTCCCCTGACCCCAATGCTCGTCCCTTGCCCGGATTACCGCGCCAACCGAGGAAAAAGCCCACTAGCTGCCACATGGCGTCAAGGCCTAGGCATCCGGGCATGACTGCATCACCCGGGAAGTGGCAAGAGAAGAACCAAAGCTCAGGGTTGATATCGAGCTCCGCAAGGATTTCACCCTTGCCGTGTGTTCCACCTTCCGAGCTGATGTGCGTGATGCGATCGAGCATCAGCATCTGATTAATGGGTAGCTGGGCGTTGCCCGGGCCAAACAGTTCACCCATGCCGCAAGCGACGAGCTCATCTCGGTCATAAGCGGCTTTGGGTGTGTGTGCATTAGGCGTCATAAGGTATCCGGAAAGGGTGTAATCGGAATATAAATGCAGTCGTTGAGCGCATTCGTCTCGGCCTGAAACGTTGCTACCGTAAAGTTGATAATGAATTATGCAGCGGCTTAGATCCTGTTGGCCTAATCGTCAATTGTAAGGATTGGACACCCTGTGTCCAGCATAGTGTTAATCGTGTCTTTAATGTTGGAGTGAATCTGTATCAATGATGTTCATTGGGGATGTTGTGCTCGCTCCTATGGGCTAGGATGAAGCCACGCTTCTTATCGTTCAGGTAAATAAACTATGCTCATTCCCGTTGTCTTGTCGGGCGGCGTTGGCAGCCGCTTGTGGCCCGTGTCTCGTGAAGGTCGTCCGAAGCAGTTTTTGCCCTTGGGCGGCACTGGCAGCATGCTGCAAGAGACCAGTCAGCGACTGCAGGGTATCGAATCGGCCGCCCCGATTGTTGTCTGCAACGACCAGCATCGCTTTATGGTGGCAGAACAGCTACGCGGGGTTGGTATCGAGCCGTCGGCGCTTATCCTCGAGCCCGCCGGCCGCAACACTGCACCGGCTATCGCTTTGGCGGCGTATCGTGCGCTGGCTATCGACCCCGAAGCGGTGTTGTTGGTGTTGCCTGCGGATCATCATATCGCCGACGCCGAGGCGTTTACTGCCGCTGTCAGTAAGGCTGCGGTCGCCGCCGAGTCTGGGCGTTTGGTGACCTTTGGGGTGGTACCCGCTCGAGCGGAGACTGGCTATGGCTATATTCGCTGTGGCAATGTTATCGATGCTGATATTTCGGAAATTGCCGAGTTTGTTGAAAAGCCCGATGCAGAAACCGCCGAGGCGTATATAAGGGCGGGTAATTATCTCTGGAATAGCGGCATGTTTTTATTTCGTGCAGACCGGTATCTCGATGCGCTACAGCAGTATGCGCCCGCGATTCACGCCGCCTGTTCAAAGGCGATGACCGAGGCCAGTATCGATCTCGATTTTACCCGTCCTGACACCGAAGCGTTTCTGTCCTGTCCCTCTGACAGTATTGATTATGCGGTCATGGAGCACACCGACAAGGGTGCTGTGGTGGCCTTGGACTGTGGCTGGAGCGATATCGGTGCTTGGTCAGCACTGTGGGATGTGGGACACCCAGATGCCGATGGCAATGTGACCGAGGGGGATGTGCTGGTAGACGATACGCACAACTGTTATTTCCGAAGTGAGAGTCGTCTTATCACCGCTACCGGTGTCGATAATTTGGTGGTTGTTGAAACCGCTGATGCGGTACTGGTGGCTGCTCGCGATAAGGTGCAGGGCGTTAAAAAAATTGTCTCTGCTCTGCAGGCCGCCGGACGACCCGAGGCAACGGTCCACCAACGGGTGTTTCGCCCTTGGGGCTCTTACGAGTCGTTAATCGTCGGGGAGCGTTTTCAGGTAAAACGTATCGTGGTGAATCCCGGGCAGAAATTGTCACTGCAAATGCACCATCATCGCGCAGAGCATTGGATTGTTGTCCAAGGCACCGCCGAAATTACCAATGGCGATGAGGTTTTTATTTTGCGCGAGGATCAGTCGACCTATATTCCCCTCGGAACACAACATCGGTTAGTGAATCCCGGTAAGATTCCGTTGGAATTAATTGAGGTTCAGTCCGGCTCCTATTTAGGTGAAGATGATATCGTTCGATTCGAAGATGTTTACGGCCGCTAGCCACCTGCCATTAGAGAGGACCTAGAATGATTAAGAAGTGTTTATTTCCCGTTGCCGGTTATGGCACCCGCTTTTTGCCTGCAACAAAAAGTATGCCTAAAGAAATGCTACCAGTCGTTAATAAACCCCTCGTGCAGTATGGGGTCGAAGAGGCCATGCAGGCAGGGATGACGAATTGTGCTTTTGTGACCGGTCGTGGTAAGCGGGCCATTGCCGATCACTTTGATATTAGCTACGAGCTTGAGCATCAGATTGCCGGCAGCAAAAAAGAAAATCTCCTCTCCAGTATTCGCGATGTCATTGATCAGGGTGTCTTCACGATGGTGCGGCAGCGAGAAATGCTGGGCCTGGGACACGCCATTCTGACCGGAGAGCCGTTGATTGGTCCCGAAGCATTCGGCGTCGTGTTATCCGATGACTTGTGTATCAATGCCGATGGTCCTGGGGTGCTGGCGCAAATGGTAGAGCTGTACAAGCAGTTCCGATGCTCAATTGTTGCGGTTCAAGAAGTACCCATGGAAGCTATTTCTGCTTATGGTGTTATCGCGGGTGAATGTATGCGTGATGGGCTGTATCGGGTCGATAGCATGGTAGAAAAACCCAGTCCCGAGACCGCCCCTTCGAATTTAGCCATTATTGGACGCTACATTTTAACCCCCGATATTTTCGACATCATCCGAAATACCGAGCCGGGCGCGAATGGCGAGGTGCAAATTACGGATGCGTTGCAGACCCAGGCGCAGACCGGTTGTGTCATGGCCTACAAATTCCAGGGCAGACGCTTTGACTGCGGTAGCGTGCCCGGGTTTGTGGAGGCAACTAACCACGTGTATGAAAATATTTATCGGACGGATATGGCATGACCGACGCTCTGACTTGTTTTAAAGCCTATGACGTTCGGGGTCGCATCCCCGATCAGTTGAATGAAGATATTGCCTGCAGGATTGGCAAGGCCTACGCGGCGGTGATTAAGCCAAAGACCGTCGTGGTGGGGCATGATATCCGCCTGACCAGCGAAGCCATTAAAGCGGCGTTAGTCGATGGCCTGTGCAGTCAAGGTGTTGATGTCTTAGATATCGGTCTTTGTGGTACCGAAGAAATCTACTTTGCCACGTCCCATTTAGGTGTTGACGGTGGTATCGCGGTGACCGCCAGTCACAATCCTAAAGACTACAACGGCATGAAGTTTGTCCGCGCCGAATCAAAACCCATTTCGGGTGATTCGGGTCTGAAAGAGATTGAGGCCCTGGCCGCACAGAATACCTTCAATGATGCGTCACAGCGGGGAACTTACGGACAGGTGTCTACCCTCGACGCTTACATTCAGCACCTATTAACCTATGTCGACGTGGCAGCCTTAAAACCACTGCACATTGTGTGTAACGCCGGTAATGGCGGCGCGGGACGGGTTATTGATGCCCTTGAGTCCCATTTGCCGTTCACGTTCACTAAGCTGCATCACGACCCCGATGGGCATTTCCCCAATGGTGTACCGAACCCATTATTGGTTGAAAATCGTGCTGTCACTGCCGATGAAGTTCGCGCACGGGGCGCTGATTTAGGTATTGCCTGGGACGGCGATTTTGATCGCTGCTTTTTCTTTGATCACCACGGCGAGTTTATTGAAGGCTATTACATTGTTGGACTGCTTGCGGAAGCGTTCCTGAGTAAAGACGGCCCCCAGCGCGTAGTACACGACCCCCGTCTGGTTTGGAATACCCGGGATATTGTCGAGAGCGCCGGTGGTGAAGCGGTACAGTCGAAGACAGGCCATGCGTTTATTAAGGAGCGTATGAGAGAAGTCGATGCGGTTTATGGTGGTGAAATGAGTGCCCACCATTATTTCCGTGATTTCGCCTACTGCGACAGCGGCATGATTCCATGGTTGTTGGTGGCGGGTTTAATCGCTGAAAAGGGTAAGTCACTGGCCGATTTAATCGCCGAGCGAGCCGAGGCGTTCCCCTGCTCTGGGGAAATTAACCGCACCATTTCAGACCCCAAGACGTTGATCAATACTGTAGAAGCTTCCTACGGTCACGGTTCTCGCCGCGTCGAGTATGTCGATGGATTGAGCATTGATCTGGATGACTGGCGCTTTAATTTGCGCATGTCAAACACCGAGCCGGTAGTGCGACTTAACGTTGAGAGCCGGGGTGACCGTGATCTTATGGAGCGCAAAACCGCCGAACTCCTGGCGATGATCGATCAGGCATAAGGTCTGCCGGATTTACAAGGTGCCGCTGAAGGAACCACCATCTAGCAGCAGGTTCTGCCCGATGATGAAGCCTACATGCTCTGAACACAAAAAGGCGCAAGCCCGACCGAACTCAGCAGCTTTGCCATAGCGACCCGCGGGAATGCTAGCCATACGGCGCTCTCGTACCTCGGTTATTGAGCTATTGGTGGTTTGAGCCTCCAAGCCATCAAGTGCAGCTATGCGATCGGTTGCGTGAAACCCTGGCAGCAGATTGTTAATGACCACACCTTTTCCCGCTACGTCTCGGGACAGACCTGCAACATAGCCGGTTAAGGCGGTGCGAGCAGTATTCGATAAGCCAAGTACTGCAATGGGTGATTTAACCGCAACGCTCGTGATGTTGACTACACGACCCCAACCCGCATCGCACATGCTGGGCACTAATGCGGTCATGAGTGCAATAGGTGCAAGCGCGTTTGCATCCATGGCGGCGATAAAGTCTTCGCGCTGCCAGTCTCGCCAATTGCCCGGCGGTGGTCCGCCTGCATTAGTCACCAATATGTCGACCTTGCCGGCAGCAGCCAGTACGGCTTTCTGGCCATCTTCGATGGTAATGTCAGCAGCTATTGAGATCACGTTGACGCCAAAACGCTGTTTGATAGCCTCGGCTGTATCATTAAGCGCCTCTTCACCCCGGGCATTGATCACCAGATCGACCCCTTCGGCAGCAAGCGCTTCAGCGCAGCCTCGCCCTAGTCCCTTGGATGCGGCACAAACCAGTGCCTTGCGGCCTTTTATTCCCAAGTCCATTAGTGGCCTCCGTTAGCGTTTCGCCATGCCACCGCCGCAGCGGCTGTTGATGGATCCAAGCTATCGAGATCAGCCCCCGATTCGAGGGTGGCAAGTATCTGCTTGCCGATGACTTTACCCAGCTCAACGCCCCATTGGTCAAAGGCGTTGACATCGAGTAATCGACTTAAGAAGAAGGTTTTGTGCTCGTAAGCGGCGATCAGTGCCCCCAATCGATAGGGTGTGACGGCATCGAACAGTAACAGCGAATGGGGGTGATTGCCGGGCATTTCGAAATGAGGGGCCAGAGCTTCATCTTGACCACGAGATGCCGCCAGCGCCGCCGCTTCGGCCGCTGAGCGGCCTATCATTAGCGCGCGACTTTGGGCCAGAGCGTTGGCGGCTAACTTCCGGTGGGCATCGAGGTCGACATCAGCGTTGGTGAGAGGCAGGATGATATCGGCACTAAATGGCCGATTGCCCTGGTGCAAAAGCTGGTAGTAACTGTGCTGCCCGATAGTGCCCGCTGAGCCCCAAAGGACTGGGGCGGTCGGGTAGTCGCAGACAGCGCCTGTGGTAAGTTTCACCCGTTTGCCATTACTCTCCATGGTGAGCTGCTGCAAAAAGTCGGGAAGCGCCGACAACCGCTGAGAATAGGGTAAGACCGCGTGGGTGTCGGTACCCAGGCAGTTGCAGTTCCAGTATTCCAGTAGTGCTAGCATCATGGGCAAATTCTGCTCAGGCGGCATGCTGAGCGTATGGCCATCCATAGCTTGACCGCCGTCAAGCAGTGCTTGGAAGTCCTCCCAACCCCTGTGCAAGGCAATGACCAAACCTATTGCTGACCAAAGGGAGTAGCGTCCCCCGACCCAGTCCCACATGGGATAGCACTCGGTGGGATCAATGCCAAACTCGGCCGCTGCGTCCAGATTGGTGGTTACCGCCACCACGTGTTGCTGAATATCTGTCTGCGCCGCCCCCGCGGAAAGCAGCCATTGTCGAGCGCGCAAGGCGTTGGTCAGGGTCTCTTCGGTGGTGAAAGACTTCGAGCAAACAATGAATAGTGTGGTGGCGGGGTTAAGGGCAGCGAGAATTTCATCGAGATCTTGGGGATCAACATTGGCCACGAAGTGCGCACGCAATGCCGGACTCGAGGTGTTAAGCGCGCGACACACCATACGTGGCCCCAAATCCGAGCCGCCGATGCCGATATTGACCACATCGGTGAAGGGAAGCCCTGTAAATCCGCAGCGTTGGCCATCGTGAACTTGTTTCACCAATGACTGCATGGCTGCAAGGGTTTTGGCAACACCTTGGGAGAGGTCTGGGAGGTGCTGTTGCTGGGTACCCCGTAGCAGCGTGTGCAGGGCCGGACGCTGTTCGGTCACGTTGACCGCCTCACCCAAGGTCAGGCGCTCGAAGGCGTCTTGCAGCTCGTACTCCTCAGCAAGCGCAAAAAGTGCCTGTAATCCTTGGGCGTCAATGCGTTGCTTGCTGAAATCTAGGGTGAGACCCGCGGCATCAAGGCGGGTGTAGCTGAGTCGGTCAGTATCGGTTCGGAACAGGTCGGCTATGGCTACATCTGCCAGTCGCAACCGGCTTCGTTCAAGGGCGGGTTGCGTCTTGCTGGCAGGTATTCGCATGGTCAGGATGCTCTTGTAGTCGTTAATGTGCCCGTTGCGTTGACAGTTCGGCTAGTTGCTTCAGGGCGTCTTTTGAGGGTGACTCTTTCAAGGTTGTCAGTGCGTTAAGCGCCGCCCGTTTGAAGGCTTCAGCCTGCTGTCGAGTGTAGTCAATGCTGCCGCTCTGGGCCACGGCGGTAATCACATCCGCCAGGGCGTCACTTGATTTATGTTCCAGAGCGTTGCGAACTAAAGCGCTGTGCTCAGCACTGCCCTCGCGCATGACGTGTATGAGCGGCAGTGTCGGCTTGCCTTCATTGAGGTCGTCGCCAATATGTTTTCCGGTGACCGCGGGATCACCGGTGTAGTCGAGAACGTCGTCAATCATTTGGAAGGCAATGCCCAGGTTCATGCCGAACTGGTAGAGCTGTTCCTGTTGTCTGGCTTGGGCACCTGCGAGGATGGCCGCGCCTTTGCACGCGGCAGCGAACAGGGCCGCTGTTTTTCTCTCGATAACCGCAAGGTATTGGGCTTCGGTGCTGGCGGCGTCACCTGCACGCACCAGTTGCAGCACTTCCCCTTCGGCAATGGTGTTCGTGGTATCGGCCATGTGCGATAGCAGCGCCATATTATCCAGTTGCACCATGAGCTGGAACGCCCGGGTGTAAATGAAATCACCCACGAGTACGCTGGGCGCATTACCAAATTGAGCATTGGCGGTGGGGCGCCCGCGTCTCAGGGCAGAGAGATCAACAACATCGTCGTGTAGGAGCGTGGCGGTGTGAATAAATTCAACAACGGCAGCAAACTTGCATTGCTCGTCACTAACCTTGCCAAGGGCTTGGGCGGTCAGTAACACCAAAAGCGGCCGGAGGCGTTTGCCGCCGGCATCGACTATGTAGTGGCCGATACTTTCGACCATGTCCACATCGGAGCGAAGGTGTTCCACAATCAGGTTGTTGACCTGATTGAACGCCTCCGCAACGTGTTGGCGGATGTCTTCAATCACAAGGGGTTCTCCGAAACAGCGCGGATTATAGGCAAGGGAGGCGATGCGTGTCATGGTTTGGGGCAAAATCGTTGCAAACAGGCGCTTTTAGGCTTGTATGGCGCCGATTTGCGCCCTATACTCCGCCCCCTCAAATTATTAGGCGCCGTTCTGACCCGCGGCGTTTTCCATGGTGCCTATGCTCTGCCCCGTCGGTCGTCGTCGGTCATACATAGCGAGCAGGCTAACTGAGAGGAACAACAATGTACGCAGTGATTGAAAGCGGTGGTAAGCAGCACCGTGTTGAAGAGGGCGAAACCCTCAAGCTCGAGAAGCTTGAAGTGGCCACCGGCGAGACGGTTGAGTTCGATCGAGTATTGATGGTTGGTGCCGGCAGTGATGTAAAGATTGGCGCTCCGGTGGTCGAGGGCGGCAAAGTCACTGCAGAAGTGGTTGCTCACGGTCGTCATGACAAGATCCGTATCGTCAAGTTCAATCG
The DNA here is from genome assembly GCA_913057135.1 of uncultured Halieaceae bacterium. Classification (GTDB taxonomy): domain Bacteria; phylum Pseudomonadota; class Gammaproteobacteria; order Pseudomonadales; family Halieaceae; genus Luminiphilus. The sequence continues at coordinate 13,960 of CAJXNM010000002.1, read as the reverse complement.
CCGCAAGCACTACCGTAACGAAACCGGTCACCGCCAGTGGTACACCGAAGTGAAAATCACCGGCATCACGGGCTGATAGGAGAGCACAATGGCACACAAAAAAGCAGGCGGCAGTACCCGTAACGGTCGCGATTCCGAGAGTAAACGCCTCGGTGTAAAAGTATTCGGCGGTCAAGCCATCAATGCCGGTGGCATTATTGTTCGCCAACGCGGCACGCGCTTTCATGCAGGTGATAACGTCGGCATGGGTAAAGACCACACGTTGTTTGCCACGGCGCAGGGCAAGGTCGAGTTCTACGTTGGCGGCCCCGACAAGCGCAAGCACGTACGCGTCGTTAGCGCTTAAATCAAGCGCTTAGCAGATTGACGCGAAAAGCCTCGTCACCTGACGGGGCTTTTTTTGTTGTGTCTTTGCACAACCAAGGCTTTTAAAGAAACACGGTACACTGCCCCAATGAAATTTGTAGACGAAGCCAGTATTGACGTTTTTGCCGGCAACGGCGGCAACGGCTGTGTCAGTTTTCGGCGGGAGAAGTTCGTACCCCGCGGTGGCCCTGACGGGGGCGATGGCGGTGACGGGGGCAGCGTTATCCTGCTCGGTGATGACGCTCTCAATACAATGATTGACTACCGCTATACCCGCCGCTTTCGGGCTGAAAACGGTGAGGCGGGTAAAGGTCGCAACTGTACCGGTAAAGCCGGGGCAGACCTTGTGCTGCCTGTGCCATTGGGCACAACTATCCTCGATGAGGATACCGGGGAGGTATTGGGTGACATTCGCGAACACGGTCAGCGGTTAACGGTCGCTCAAGGTGGTTTTCACGGATTGGGTAATACCCGATTCAAGTCCAGTGTTAATCGCGCGCCGCGGCAATCGACACCGGGCTCGGAAGGGGAAGCACGCCGGCTGAAGCTCGAGTTGAAGGTGTTAGCCGATGTCGGTTTACTCGGTTTGCCGAATGCGGGTAAGTCGACGTTTATTCGCGCGGTCTCGGCAGCGACACCGAAAGTCGCGGACTATCCCTTTACCACGCTGGTACCCAATCTCGGGGTAGTGAAGGTTGATACCTATCGCTCGTTTGTCGTCGCCGACATTCCCGGCCTGATCGCAGGTGCTTCCGAGGGTGCAGGCCTCGGCATTCGTTTTCTTAAACACCTCACCCGTAACCGGATATTGCTACACATTGTGGATTTGGCGCCCCTTGATGGGTCTGATCCCGCCGCTGCAGCGGCGAGTATTGTTGAAGAGTTGCAGCGTTTCAGTCCTACGTTGGCGGCTCGACCTCGGTGGTTGGTACTGAACAAAATTGATTTACTCGATGACAGCACCATCGAAGAGCGGCGCCAGGCCGTACTCGATGCGCTGCAATGGCGCGGCCCTGTGTACACCTTGTCCGCCATCGGTCAGCAGGGCACGGCTGCCCTCTGTGGTGATTTAATGACCTGCATTGAGGCCTTCAAGGAAGAGGAGAGCCAAGACGAGGAAGCCGCAGCTATGGAATTGGCTATCCAGGAGCGCATGCAGCAGGAAGCTAGAGACCGCATCGAGTCTTTGCGTCAAAGCCGCGCTTTGGCCCGCAAGGCTGTAAGAGAGCGGGTTGAGTCAGACGATGATGACGATATCGAGGTGGAGTACCGCCATTGAGTCATAGGGATCGTTCGAGCCTGCTTACCGCTCGTCGTTGGGTCGTTAAAGTGGGCAGTGCAATGCTCACGGATGAAGGGCGTCGGCTGAATCACGGGGTCGTTCACGCTTTAGTCCAGCAGCTGGTTGCCCTGCGCGAACGGGGCGCTGAAGTTATTTTAGTGTCCAGTGGCGCTATTGCCGCTGGTGTTGTTCGCCTTGGACTTAGCGCTCGACCCACCGATTTGCACGCCCTGCAGGCGGCGGCGGCTGTTGGACAGTCGGCACTCATTCGCGCTTACGAAGATGCCTTGTCGCCCCAGGGTATTACCACCGCACTGGTGTTGCTCAATCACGACGATATTCGGGCACGTGATCGTTACCTGAATGCCCGCAGTACCCTGAATGCCCTGCTCGAGATGGGTGTCTTGCCGGTGATTAATGAGAACGACACGGTGGTCACCGATGAAATTCGTTTTGGCGATAACGACACACTCGCAGCACTCGTGGCGAATTTGGTCGACGCCGATGCCCTATTGATTCTCACCGACCAAGACGGCATGTACGACGCCGATCCGCGCCAGGTAGCACAAGCCAGGCGCATTGAAATAGCTGATGTTAACGATCCTGGGCTCGATGCCATGGTGGGCGAGGGCGGTGCCTTTGGTCGCGGTGGCATGATCACGAAATTGCGCGCCGCGCGTCTGGCGGCCCGATCGGGAACGCTGACAGTGATTGCCGGTGGTCGTGTGCCGAATGTGGTAACGTCGGTAGCCGCCGGCGCATCGGTGGGTACTTTTCTCAGTACCGATAAGCGACCTCAAAGTGCACGTAAGCAATGGCTTGCAAGTCTGCAGCACGCCAGGGGCACCCTGCTACTCGATGCTGGCGCTGTAGCCGTGGTCACTCATCAAGGGCGCTCACTGTTACCTGTCGGTGTCGTGGCTGTCGAGGGCGAATTTGTCCGTGGCGACTTGGTGCGCTGTGTCGATAGGAATGGGCGGGAGGTTGCTCGAGGCCTGGTAAATTACCCGGCTACCGAGGCCCGTCAATTAATCGGTAAAGCCTCCGCCGGTATCGAGGTAACACTGGGTTACGGTGGGCCCCCGGAAATGATTCACCGCGATAATATGGTGTGCGTTTAGTCATGGCTGTCTCCTTGCTATTACTGTACGGGCTGGCAGTGTTTTTGGCGGGACTGGTCGGCGGCTGGTTGCCGCGCCGGCTGCATATGACCCACACCCGTACCCAACTCACCATGAGTTTTGTGGCGGGTTTAATGTTGGGTGTGGCGTTTTTCCACTTAATCCCTCACAGCGCCTTGGCGCCCTCGGCGGATGTCGACTTCACCATGGGTTGGGTGGTGGTTGGCTTGGTGTTTATGCTGTTGCTTTTGCGCTTATTCCATTTTCATCAGCATGATTTTGCCGCCGCCGACGGTAGCTGTGAGCATACGGGCGCGGACCAGCATCCCCACGAGCATGCCCACGAACACGCTCATGCACAGGCCCCGCGTGGACCTTTCACCTGGCTCGGCCTGGTATTCGGTTTAAGTGTGCATACGGTGATCGATGGTATTGCCTTGGGGGCGGTTATGCGCGCAACCCCCGAAACTGGCGCGGGCTTACTGGGTATTGGCGTATTCCTGGCCATATTGCTGCATAAGCCACTGGATGCCCTGTCCATTGAAACCGTTATGGCCGCTGCGGGGCAGCCTGTACGGCATCGACATTACATTAACGTGGCGTTCGCAGCCCTGTGTCCCATCACCGCATGGTTGTTTTGGTTGGCGGTGGACCCCGGGGTGGGTCTAGGTACCTTGTTGCCTGCGGCGCTGGCATTTTCAGCGGGCGCCTTTATTTGTATCGCCTTAGGTGACCTGCTACCGGAGGTGCAATTTCATAGCCACGACCGGTTGAAGTTGACCCTGCTATTTGCGATCGGTATCGCCATTGCCTGGGGTATCGGCATGTTTGAGCCAAGCCACAGTCATTTAGTGTAGCCAGTGACTAGGCGGCAGCGCCAAGTTTTACCGCTTCATCGCGACACTGCTCCGATGCATATTTCGGCATTCGCCAACCTTGCAGCTCTCGCTGTACTAAAGCTGTGAGCACATCAATATGACCGTCCTCGGCATTTAAACAGGGGATGTACTCATAGCGCTCGCCACCCGCTTCCATGAAATATTCTCGGTTTTCCATGCCGATCTCTTCGATGGTCTCTAGACAGTCGGCGGAGAATCCCGGACAGATGACCTGAACCGATTTGGTACCCTGTTCGGGCAGCTGCTTGAGGGTTTCGTCGGTGTAGGGCTTCAACCACTCTTCGCGGCCAAAACGTGATTGGAACGTGGTCATGAACTCATCGGGTGTCAAGTTCAGTCGCTCGGCAACCAGTCGCGTGGTTTTGTGGCACTGACAGTGGTAAGGATCGCCGTTTAGCAGGTAGCGTTTGGGCATGCCGTGATAACTGAGAATCAGTTTGTCTGCTCGGCCGTGTTGATCCCAGTGTTTGCGCACCGAGTCAGCAATGGCGTCGATGTAGCCCTCGTCATCATGATAGCTGCTGACAAAACGCAGATCGGGCAGCCACCGTCGTTGCTGGAAATCCTCGGCCAGTGCATCGAATGTTGATGCCGTCGTAGGGCCACCGTATTGAGGATATAGGGGCAGCACCACCAAACGCTGAACCCCCGCATCAAATAACCCTTGAAGCACCGATGGAATACTGGGATTGCCGTAGCGCATGGCGCCACGCACGACGACATGTTCGCCGTACTCGGCCATTAGGCGCCGCTTCACCCCTTCGACTTGATCCTCTAAATGGTATAACAGTGGAGAGCCTCTATCCGTCCAGACTTCAGCGTAACCCTCGGCGGATCGTTTCGGGCGCGTGTTCAGAATAATACCGTTCAGAATTAACCACCACAGCAGCCTCGGCACCTCAACGACCCGGGGATCACTGAGAAACTGCTTCAGGTAAGGTCGCAGCGCTTTTGGGGTGGCTGCATCTGGGGTTCCCAGATTAATCAGCAAAACCCCTACCTTGGGTGGAGTGCCGTGATCGTAGTCAGTAACGCCGCGATATTTCATTGTTTATCCAAAAGAGGGTGGTTGAAACGGCTTACGTTTTAATCGCCGCGTTAGATTGCAGTTTACCGGCACTGGGTTTGGATACCCGTAACTGTGTCACAAGTTCGTCAAATACATGGGATCGAAGACACTGATTTGCCTCGATTGAACACTTGGTATACAAACCTACTCAAAGTTCAATCGCTACTCATTCATGGGGCGGGCCTCTGTCCTTTGCCCAGCGATGAGCATTTGGAGTTACCGATGACCGAATCCGCCACAGAACTGAAACGTTTCGCCGCCGATGTCGATGCATGGATGGCAGAAAATGTCCCCACCCAACCCGATTTTTTGCTGCCCCTTAGCTTTCTTGAAGTGGGTACTGAACAGCAGTTGGATTTTTTGCGTCAGTGGCAGCGGACCGTTTTTGAGGCGGGCTTTCTTGCCATGCATTGGCCGACTGAGTACGGCGGTCAGGGCGCTGATCCGGCGTACCAAGCCGTCGTTGACCAGGCCCTAGCCCGCTACAACGCGCCGATTTTGTTTAACACGATTGGCCTTAATTGGGTTGGCCCGCTGCTGCTCGATATTGGCTCCCACGAGCAGCGACTGCGCTACATTCGACCCATTCTGAGTGCTGAAGAGATTTGGTGTCAGGGTTTTTCTGAGCCCGATTACGGCTCGGATCTTGGCAGTGTACAAACCCGAGCGGTGCGTGATGGCGATGATTACGTGGTCAATGGCTCCAAGATTTGGACAACCCTCGGTAACTTTGCCGACCACATGATCTTATTGGCACGCACTACCCCCAATCTTGAGCGCAAGTACGATGGCTTATCCTTTTTCCTGGCGCCCATGGGAATCGCTGGGGTCGATGCTCAGCCCATTCGCAAAGTCACCGGGGAGTACGGTTTTAACCAGGTGTTTTTCACCGATGCACGTGTACCTGCAGGGACCATGATGGAAGGGGAAGGCGATGGCTGGCGTGTAGCCATGAAAACCCTTGAGTACGAGCGTGGCGTGTCAGCGGGTCAAGCGAGCGGTCACTGGATTGTCTCGACCCAAATCGATGATCTTATCGCTGACCTTAAGGGCGTTCAGCGGGACGGCGAGCCCCTGTTTCAAGATCCTTTGGTTCGAGATGACACGGTGAAACTGATCATGGAAGCCCGGGCCATGGCCTTGGGTCGCAAGCGCATGACCGTGCCGGCGCTCAATACCGATTACCCCATGGGGCTCGCCCTATCGTCGAAATACCGCGGTACTGAATATGCGCGACGCATGAAGTTATTCGGTGCCGCCATGCAGGGCGGGCACAGTGCGTTGTACGTCGATGACCCCGGTGCCATCCGAGGTGGCTTTTGGCAGCGTGCCTATTTTTCGAACTTCGGCGCGACCATTGGTGGGGGCACCACTCAAGTGCAAGCCAACATCATTGCTGAACATGTGCTGGGCTTGCCCAAATGACATCGAACGGGAGCGTAAACATGGCATCGGTATTGGGGACAACAGCGCTGAGTCTGAGTGATGAGCAGGCGATGCTGATGGAAGTGGCCCGCAGCTTTGTGCGAGATCAAGTGCCCATCGAACGCGTGCGTGAGCACCTAGAGAGTGCCAGTGGCTTTGATCCCGCTGTATGGGCCGAGATGGTCGCTATGGGCTGGTCTGGTGTGGCACTGCCGGAAGCGGTGGGCGGTGCTGAGATGGGGTTTGGTGCAGTGGTACCCATCATCGAAGCCTTGGGTTTTGGCGTTGTCGGTACCCCATTGATGAGCACTATTTTGGCGGGTCAGCTACTCGTCGATGCTGGCGCCGGAGCTGTCGATGATCGATTAACAGCCATCGCCAGCGGCAGCGTGGCAACGGTGGCGTTTCTCGACGGCGGTGACTGGGGAGCCCCACAGCGCTCGGTGGTGGTGCAAGCGAATGGTTCACTTAGCGGCTGTAAGCACTTTGTAGGTGATGCGCTGGAGGCGGCGTTTTTTGTGGTTGTCTGTGAGTACGAGGGCGAGCCTGCACTGGCGCTAGTTGATCGCAGTGCGCTGGCGGCGGAAGCGTTGACGCCAAATGCGCTTATCGATTTGACCAAACGATCCGCTAGCATCGATTTCTCGGGGGTGAAACCCGAGCAGCTTCTTACCGGCGCCACGGTTGCCGAGGGGATTGAGCGCTACCGCTTATACGGCGCGTTGCTGTGTGCCACAGAGGCGGTTGGCACGAGTCATCGCTGTTTGACTGCGTTGGTCGATTACATGACCACACGCAAGCAGTTTGGAAAGCTCATTGGCTCCTATCAAGCGTTGAAGCATCCAACCGTTGATATTTACTGTGGTGTTGAGGACGCTCGATCATTCGTTTATCACGCCGCGACCCTGATTGACCGCGCCGCAGACCCCAGTGATATTGAGATTGCCTGCCGTATGGCGAAGGCCAGCGCCACGGAGCTGATAGGTTATGCCGGCGACCGTTCGGTTCAGTTCCATGGCGGATTTGGATTTACCTGGGACTGCGATTCCACATTGTTTATTCGCCGCGCCCAATGGACTCGACAGGTGTTTGGGGACGCAGGTCACCACAGGAAGCACCTGGCCCGGCTGTTACTCGACCCCGTGATCAACTCCGGGTGAGTGCTCAGACTTAGGTCTAGTTGTAGCTGACCCGCGTACAAGCGGTATGTCTAAACGTCACTCCATTCGCCGCGGTGCATTGAGCCGCGGCTTGAGCCTGTCATTGGCTGGCGCCCGGGCTGGGGGTGCCTTTGCCCTCGACGGGGCCTTGCGTCGCTTGCGCGGTGAGCGTGACGGCGACGCCGAGCGTCTGCAGCAGGAAGCGGATCGATTTGCCCACAAGCTGGGGCAGCTCAAGGGTAGCTACGTCAAAATCGGGCAGGTGTTCGCATTATTGGGCGAGCATTTTTTGCCGCCGGCGCTAACCCAGGCACTACATCAGCTCGACTCACAAACCGAACCTCTGCCCTGGTCAAGTATGGCGCCCCTGGTCGAGCGCGCCTTAGGCTCAAGTGCCAATAGGCTCGCGCTAGAGCCTAGGGCTGTGGCAGCGGCATCCCTCGCTCAGGTGCATCGCGGCCATCACCCTGACAGTGGCGCACCACTAGCGGTGAAACTTCAGTATCCCGACGTCGCGGCCGTCATCGATGACGATTTTGATGTTGTGGTGCGTATGTTGCGTTTATCGCGCTGGATACCCGCTAGCCGAGAGTTCGATAGCTGGTTGGGGGCTATGCGCAAGCAACTGCACGCCGAGATCGATTACCGTCGTGAATTCAGCATGGCACAGTGCTTGCGCGCCGCCTTTGACGAGCGCGATGCTGCCAGCCACGCACAGAACCTGCCAGTGCCGGTCCATATTCCCCGCTATTACCCGGAGTTTTGTGGTGACGGTGTGTTAACCATGGATTGGGTAGAAGGCCATCAGGTGGACTCGGCTGTGGTGAAAGCGTTGCCTCAGACCCTGCGCAACGATCTTGGGCGCAGCATGCTCATTCTATTTTTCCGGGAAGTGTTTGATCTCGGCCTCATGCAGGTCGATCCCAACTTCGGCAATTTCTTGATCGATGACCAGGGGAAATCACTCAGTTTGCTGGATTTTGGCTCGGTACTCGAATTGGAGCCTACACTTCAGAACGCCCTCGCCGATGCCATTATTACTGGGCACACGGGTGATGATGAGGCGTTACAGGACGCCTTAATTCGGCTGGGATGTTTGCGAGGTGACAGCAGTGATTACGCGAGGGAAACCTTTCGCGCCTTCATAAGGCATTTATTGGAGCCTTTACGGCACCCGGATGACTTGCCTCGGCACTACTTGAGCGCTGACGGTCAGTACTGTTGGGGTCGATCCGAATTATTAAGCCGCGCCGGCCGTCAAGCGGCGGGCTCGATGACCAGTCGCCACTTCAACTTACCTTCCGGGGATTTTGCACTCATCGCCCGCAAGTTAACCGGCGTGTTTACCTTTATTGCGGTACTCGAGGCTGAATTTAACGCCTGGGATATCGTGGCCCCCTATATCGAACGGCGCAAAGCATCCCACTCGGTGACGCAGGGGGCTCGTCCATGACCGATCACCAACACCCGGTACCGCGCAGTCGGACCCGTCGATTGGGTAAATTTGTCAGACTGGCGGGAGGTGTCGCGGGCTCAATGGTAACCGAGGGTGTGCGTCAGTTGCGTGCGGGTAAACGCCCCCAAGCGCGCGATCTGTTATTGACGCCGGCCAATGCCCATCGCCTTACTCGCCAGTTGCGGGAAATGCGCGGGGCGGCCATGAAGCTTGGCCAGATACTCTCCATGGATGGGGGCGATTTTTTACCCCCGGAGCTTGCGGATATTTTGGCGGCTCTTCGGTCATCGGGTTTTGCTATGCCTGAAGAGCAGCTCGACGAGGTCCTCACCGATGCTTTCGGTGCAGACTTTTCGCGCAAGTTACGGGACTTTGATCGTAGACCCTTTGCTGCGGCATCTATTGGCCAGGTCCATCGCTTAAAAACCCGAGATGGCCGTGACGCGGTACTAAAAATCCAGTATCCAGGTATCAGCGAAAGCATCGATTCCGATGTTGATAATCTCGCGACCTTGCTGAAAGTATCTGGCCTGATGCCATCGCATATGGACGTCAAGCCACTTCTCATCGAGGTGAAACAGCAACTGCGGGAAGAGGCTGACTATGAACAGGAGGCGCGCTATTTAAATGCCTTTGTGCGCGCCTTGGGTGACGACGAGCGTTTTGTACTGCCTCGCGTTATCCCATCGCTTACCACCCAGCGGGTGCTCGGTATGACCTTTGTACCCGGTGAGCCCATTGAGCAGGTGGTCAATGAAGTACCTGAGGAACGTGACCGGGTAATGGCACTGTTGTTCGAGTTATTTCTCACCGAGATGTTTCATCTGCGCCTGGTACAGACGGATCCCAACTTTGCCAATTATCGATACGACGCCGAGACCGGGCAGGTGGCGTTATTGGATTTCGGTGCATCCCGGCGTTTTAAAGCGGCCTTCACCCGTGCTTACCGGGATCTACTTCGGGCGGTTGTGGCAGCCGATCGAGGGGCCATTGCGACCGCAGCAGAGGCGGCGGGCTACCACTTGGGTCCCCCGGATTCACGCTATCGATCCATTATTCTCGATATGGCCCAAATGGTGTTGGAGCCGATGACGCGGGATGAACCCTACGATTTTGGCGCAAGCACCCTTGCCAGTCGTGTGGCTTCGATGGGCGAAGATCTCGCCGATTACCGCGACTTTTGGGAGGCGCCACCGGTCGACGCCGCTTACGTCCACCGAAAAATCGTGGGTCTCTTTATGTTGGCGACTCGACTAAAAGCACGGGTCAATGTGCACCGTCTGTTACTGCCCTGGTTGGAAGCCTAATGCATCACTTCGTCGTCGTTAGGGGTGTTGGTCATGGATAGCAAAACCCTTGTGCTAGTGCTTGGGGATCAACTGAGTCTTAATAATCCAGCACTACGTAACGCCAAACCCCAGGTCGATACGCTGTTGCTTGCGGAGGTGGCGGAAGAGGCCCAGTACGTGCGGCATAACCGACACAAGCTGGTGTTGCTGTTCTCCGCCATGCGCCATTTCGCCGAACTGTTGAGGGCGCAGGGATTTACCGTTATCTACCGTCAATTCGATGAGGGGGTTGCCTCCCTGACTCAAGCCTGTACAGAGGCCCTCGCGGCGCTGCCAGAGGTGACTCAGCTGCGTGTTTGTGCTTCGGGGGAGTATCGTGTTGAGCAAATTATTGGGTCATGGCCCCAGCAGTTGGGTGTGTCCGTTGACCGTCTCGAGGATGACCGTTATCTGTGTGCCATCGCCCAATTCAAGGCATGGGCGAAAGATCGTAAACAGTTGCGTATGGAGTACTTTTATCGCGATATGCGTAAACAGTACGGACTGCTACTCGACGACGGTGAACCCTGTGGCGGCAAGTGGAATTACGATGCAGAGAATCGTATGGGTTGGCGCAATCAGGAGCCTATCCCCCGACGGCCTGATGTCAGTCCCGATGACATCACGCGTGAGGTCATTGAGCAGGTTCGGGCGGCGTTTCCCCATAATCCGGGTGACCTCGATCAATTCCGATTGGCGGTTACCCACACAGAGGCTCAGGCACAGTTCGATTGGTTTTGCGAATTCGGTTTGGCGCAGTTTGGCCGTTACCAGGATGCGTTAGCCGAGGAGTCCCCGTGGTTATTCCACAGTCTGGTATCCATGTATTTGAATTGTGGTTTGCTGGAGCCCTTGGCGGTATGTCAGCAGGTTGAGCAAGCCTATCGCCTCGGGCATTGCTCACTGGCTGCGGCAGAGGGGTTCATTCGGCAGGTACTTGGGTGGCGTGAGTATGTCCGGGGTGTCTATTGGCTATTAATGCCCGAGTATGCCCAGCGCAATACGTTTGGGGCCAAGCGTCCGCTACCGGATTTTTTCTGGGATGGTGATACGGATTTAAGGTGTCTGCAGCAGGCGCTCAGCCAATCCCTTGATTTGGGTTACGCCCATCATATTCAGCGCCTGATGGTTATCGGCAATTTCGCACTCCTGGCTGGGCTTGATGTCGAGGCGGTTTGTGCTTGGTATCTGGCGGTTTATGTCGATGCCTACGAGTGGGTTGAGCTGCCCAACACCTTGGGTATGGCGTTACACGGTGATCACGGCGCCATGGCCTCAAAGCCCTATGCCGCCAGCGGCAAGTACATTCAAAAGCAGGGTAACCATTGCGCCCAGTGCCGCTACAACCCCAGTAAAACCACCGGGGCAGATGCCTGCCCTTACAACAGCTTGTATTGGCACTTCATTGATCGACATCAAGAGTATTTGGGCCGCAACGCCCGTATGGGACTGATTTTGGCTAATTGGCGCAAGCGAGATGCCACTGAGCGTGCTGCCATCGTTCGATGGGCCGAGACGGTTCTCGACAAACTCGACTAGCGAGCTAGGCTAAACGCCCTGCTCTGTACGTTTGTGACGCTGGGAGCTGCATTTGCGGGAGCAGTAAACGATCTCGTCCCACTGATTTTTCCAGCGAGCCCGCCAGCTAAATGGGCGCTGGCACACCGGACAGGTTTTTGTTGGTAAATCGGCTTTTTTGCGCATCCTCGGCATTAGCGGTCACCCGAGATCGGCCAGTCAGCGGCGTCGACCACGTGTTTAGGCTGTGTCGGCCGAAAGCCACCCCACTTGTGGGTAAAAAGACCTTCGGGATCGTATTGGGCGGTTTGCTTGTCGATGTTGAAACGTCGCCCGCCTCGAGGATCAGCCCCGGCCCCTGCGATGTATTGCCAGTTGCCATAGTTGCTGCCCACGTCATAGTCGATAAGGTGTCGTTCAAAGAAAGCGGCACCATAGCGCCAATCGATGTTGCACTCGTGGATAAGGCAGCTGGCAGCAATTTGACGACCTCGGTTACTCATCCAGCCGGTGGCGACCAGTTGCCGCATTAGGGCATTGACCAGCGGGTAGTCGGTATCCCCTGCGCACCAGCGCGCAAAAGCCCGGGGTTCAAAGCTGCAGCTACGGCAATTGCCTTGGCTACCACCTAGCTTGAATAGCTTGCGTCCGTCAGCGAGTGCTTTCCAGTAAAAGAACTCCCGCCACAGCAGTTCAAAAAATAACCAGTAGGTGGACTCATTACTGACGCGCTCACGCTCGTAACGAAAAATCGAATGCGCCACCTCGCGTGCGCTCAAGTTTCCGTTGGCAAGCCAAGGTGATAGGGTTGATGACCCCGTCATGCCGTCCAGACAGTTACGGGTCTCTTTGTAGTGTTGAATGCTCTCTTCATCAAAAACAAATTGACGTAATCGACGTAAGCCCGCAGCGCGGCCCCCGGGAATAGGGAGCCCCGGGTGCGGTCCTACCGATGCCTTGGGGATGGCGTCGAACTGGGCCGCCGGCGGTGGTGGCAAGTGCAGGGCTTGGGTCTGCGGCGACTCTACCCGTATCGATTCCACCTTCCGCCGAAACGGTGAGAACACCTTTGGCAGGGCATCAAGTGTGAACGGTAGCTGTGACTCATTGAACAGGGTATTGCCCCTGTGCACTTCGATGGGGATCGATAGCTTTTTCCGGAGGAAGGCTAACTGATCGGCTTCATAGCTACCGTGGCAGGCGCTTGTACTGAGCTCGGTGATGCCGAATCGCGCCACGAGATCGGGAATGACCAGTTCTGGGGAGCCCTCGAGCACCATTAAATCTTGCCCGTGTGCCTGAAGCTCGGCTTGAAGTTCGCGCAGGGACTCTCGCAGAAATCGCTCCCGTTGCGGCCCAAGGCCTACCTGCTGAAACCAGGGACGCGGTTTGGGCAGAATGTACAGACACAGCAGTGAGTCCGCAGCTGCATGGCTGGCGAGCGCTGGGTTATCGCTAAGTCGAAGATCGTTTATGAACCAGTGTAAATGTCGCATAGCGGCGCCGCAGATCGGTTGATCTGGAATTACGGTCGCAGGTTATTACCGGATTTATGCTGATCCGAAGTGTCCCGGTCAGCCTGTCTATTGGTCATGTGTTACCAAACGCAACGTATGTCTGTGAATTTTTCGCGACTGGGTCTCGGTTGTCGTATTTTCGTAACAAACACAGACTAGGGTGCGCGCTCCGGTAGTCCATTTCCCAGGAGACCTTGGTTATGAAGAAATCTGTTGCACAGTATTTTGCGCGCACCGCGATTGCCGCCGCTGTTAGTTCAGCTGTGGTCGGTGGTGTTTTTGTCCCGCACGTGGCGGAAGCCAACCAACAGACCTCTGCCATTGCTGGCAAGGTTTACGATGCCGAGGGTAACCTCGCGGCCAATGCAGAGGTTACGGTTGTTGACCTGCGTTCAGGCACCACTCGCACCGTTCGCTCCAACAACCAAGGCTCCTACGCCATACGAAACCTGGCTGCTGGCGGCCCGTACGAAGTTCGGGTTGATGGCGTCAAGCAAACCACCGTGCAATCTATTGCTCTGGGTGACTCCTATTCTTTGCCGTTGCAGCTAGGCAGCAGCATTGAGGAGGTGTTGGTTCTGGGTCAAGAGGTGATGTATAGCATTGCCCCCGGACCTTCAGCCGACTTTAACCTAGCAGACATCCAAGAAGCCGTGGCATTTGAGCGCGACATCAAAGACGTTTTCGATATTGATCCGCGCTTGAACAATCAGGGCGGTGCAATCAACTGTACGGGCAAGAGCCCACGATTTAACACCACCACGTTGGATGGCGTTCGTTACAGCGACCAGTTTGGCCTTAACAGCAATGGCTATGGCA
>CAJXNM010000001.1 GCA_913057135.1 uncultured Halieaceae bacterium | reverse complement strand
CCACGGCCATTGGGGCAGCGCACCGATTGACGCCGAGGCGGCCAATATCATTCTGTGTAGCTGGCTCGCGGAGCAAAGGGGTTAACTAGGGGCTATCGTCCACCTGGAAATCAACGCTAGGGCCCGCACGCAAGGTGCTCAAACCTTTTTCGTGGAGCTTGATTTGCAACCTAACGTCATTGGCTGAGTCGGCGTGACGCACCGCCTCTTCCCGCGTAATCAGACCTCGCTTGAAGGTATCAACCAGAGCTTGGTCAAAGGTTTGCATACCCTGCTCATTCGAGCGGGACATCAGCTCTTTCGTTAGGTGCACCTCGCCCTTGCGAATATGGTCGCGCATTAATGCGGTACCCAGCAGCACTTCCATCACCGGCACCCGGCCTTTGCCCGTGGCTTTGGGTAACAATTGTTGTGCGACCATAGCTCGCAAATTGAGCGATAGATCCATCCAAGCCTGATTTTGCTTGTCGGGCGGGAAAAAACTTTGAATCCGATCGAGGGCTTGGTTGGCGTTGTTAGCGTGCAGTGTCGTCAGGCACAAATGCCCTGTCTCGGCAAAGGCCAAGGCAGCTTCCATGGTGCGCGCGGTGCGCACCTCACCGATCATGATCACATCGGGGGCCTGCCGTAAGGTATTCGCCAGGGCAACCTCGTAAGACTCGGTGTCGAGGCCCACCTCACGCTGGCTAATAAGGCAGCCTTTATGCTGATGAACAAACTCAATGGGGTCTTCAATGGTGACAATATGGCCACGGGAATTGCGGTTTCGATGATCGAGCATGGCCGCCAATGAGGTGGATTTGCCGGTACCGGTGCCCCCGACAAAAATGACTAATCCACGCTTGAGCATGGCGAGTTGCTGCACCACCTTCGGCAAACCCAATTGCTCGAAGCTTGGGATATCCGCCGAGATCTGACGCAACACCACGCTCGGTAAGCCCCGTTGAATGTAGGCGCTGGCGCGAAAACGACCGTAATCTGGGTGGTTAATGGCGTAGTTACACTCACTGGTGCGCTGAAACTCGGCCTGCTGATCGGGGGTCATTGAGCTGCGCAGTAAATGGCTCACTTCGAGCTCACTAAGGCGCTGATCTGACACCGCCAGTAACTCGCCATCGACCTTGATGGTCATCGGCGCATCGACCGTGACAAAGCCATCGGATGCACCGCGCTCGACCATCACCTTGAACAGTTTTTCCATAGCGGCTTATCTCCGTCTTTTAATACACGTGCCCAGGTCAGCCGATTGCTTCCGGTTGCCGAGCCTTTTCACGGGCCACTTCAACCGTAATGAGCTTGCGCTCTACCAACGCCTGCAACGATTGATCCATGGTTTGCATACCCATCGACTGCCCTGTCTGTATGGCCGAGTACATCTGGGCCACTTTGTCCTCGCGAATCAGATTACGAATAGCCGAGGTACCACGCATGATCTCGTGGGCAGCGACCCTGCCCCCGGATCGACGTTTCATCAGGGTCTGGGAAATAACCGCCTGTAATGATTCGGACAACATGGAACGCACCATCGCTTTTTCGGCGGCGGGAAACACATCAATAATACGGTCAATGGTTTTGGCTGCCGAGGTGGTATGCAAGGTGCCAAAGACAAGATGGCCCGTCTCTGCCGCTGTTAGCGCCAAGCGGATCGTTTCCAAGTCGCGCATCTCACCCACCAAAATAATATCGGGATCTTCACGCAGGGCCGAGCGCAGTGCCTCTGAAAACCCCAAGGTATCTCTGTGCACTTCCCGCTGATTGACCAGACAGCGTTTTGATTCATGCACAAATTCGATGGGGTCCTCAATGGTCAGGATATGGTCATAGCGATTGTCATTGATGTAATCAATCATGGCGGCGAGGGTGGTCGATTTACCGGAACCCGTTGGGCCGGTGACCAATACCAGGCCGCGGGGCAATAGGGAGACATCCCGAAATACCTGGCCCATACCCAAATCATCCATCGACAGCACTTTCGAGGGGATGGTTCGAAAGACAGCGCCAGCGCCCCGATTTTGATTAAACGCATTGACACGAAAACGCGCGACGCCGGGTACCTCAAAGGAAAAATCCGTCTCCAGAAATTCCTCGAAATCCTTGCGCTGTTTGTCGTTCATGATGTCGTAAATCAGGTTGTGCACCTCTGAGTGATCAAGAGGTGGCACATTGATGCGCCGAACATCGCCATCGACCCGAATCATTGGGGGTAACCCTGCCGATAGATGCAGGTCCGACGCACCCTGTTTGGCACTGAAAGCGAGTAACTCTGTTATGTCCATGGATTCTTTCCCCAGCTGTGGTTCAGCGTCGACTTACGGCGCGCTTGCTTCCGGTATCATGGCAGCATGACCGAGATAAATGTAGTTGCAAACCTTAATAGCGTGCAGCAACGGCTGCGTAAGGCAGAGCGAGACGCTGGCCGCGTGGACGGCTGTGTGGCTCTGCTCGCTGTAAGCAAAACCAAGCCGGTCTCTCTGATACGGCAGCTAGCCGCAGCGGGACAGCGGGCGTTTGGTGAGAACTATGCACAAGAGGCCATCGACAAAGCCCAGCAGCTGGCAGATTTACAGCTTGAGTGGCACTTTATTGGGCCCATCCAATCGAACAAAACCCGCGGTTTAGCCGCCCATATGGATTGGGTGCACAGCATCGATCGGCTGAAAATCGCTCGCCGGCTAAATGAACAGCGCACACCCGCGCAACCGCCATTGCAGGTGTGTTTGCAAGTGAATGTCTCCGGTGAAACTAATAAATCGGGCGTACACCCCAGCCAGGTGACAGAACTGGCCCAGGAAGTGGCAGCACTGCCTAATCTGGTCTTGCGAGGTCTCATGGCCATACCCGATAAAGCCAGCTCAAGTCGCCAGGAGACCGGTCCTTTCGATGAGTTACGGGCACTGCTCGAAACATTGAGGAGGGACTGGTCTGGCTCAGCCCCCCCCCTCGATACCCTATCAATGGGTATGTCAGCTGATCTCGAGGCGGCGGTAACGGCAGGCTCGACCCTTGTCCGTGTGGGTACCGATTTGTTTGGTGCCCGTTAAGTGCCCGTAAAAAGGGAGACGCGGTAGTATGCGCCCCGCAGCCCTTAGCGGTTTTAAGGCCTGAGCGAGGTTTGCGAGGCGGTTCGTGCTAAAGTTACGCACCCAAAACAGCATGACAAGGAGATGCCTGTGCCCACTCAGGGACGGCCGGAAACCATTGCATTTATTGGCGCTGGCAATATGGCCAACGCCATTATTGGCGGATTAATTGGCAGCGGCTATTCGCCGAGTCGTATCCGTGCCGCCGATCCATCGCCGCGGGCCCGGGAAGCCCTTAAAGCACTCAATGTGCAACAGGTGTTTGAAGACCCCTGTGCTGCGGTGACCGATGCGGATATGGTGGTACTGGCGGTAAAACCCCAAGTGATGGCCGCTGCTCTCGAAGGTGTAAAAGACTGCTTACCCCCACAGTGCCTGGTCATGTCCATCGCCGCCGGCATATCGGCGGCGAGCCTCGATCGACTGTTAGGGTCGCGGCAGTGTCCTATTGTACGCTGCATGCCCAACACGCCCTCGCTGGTCTACCGCGGCGCCTCGGGCTTATTTGCCAATCCTTACGTGTCACAGCAACAGCGCCAGTACGCTGAAGCGACCATGGCATCAGTGGGTACCACCCTCTGGCTAGAGCAAGAAGACAAGCTCGATGCGGTTACCGCGGTCTCAGGCAGCGGTCCCGCCTACTTCTTTGCCTTCATGGAAGCCATGATTGATAGCGGCGAACGCCTGGGGCTGAGCCGGGAAGTCGCCACTGAACTGACACTGCAAACGGCTCTGGGGGCGGCCCATTTGGCAGCCGAGCAGCCAGTGAGTATCGATACCCTGCGTCGCAACGTTACCAGTCCCGGAGGTACCACCGAGCGCGCGCTGCAAGCCTTTGAGCGAGAGCAGCTCGGCGCCACCGTCGATGCCGCCATGCAGGCCTGTTTCGACCGCGCACAAGCCATGGCCACGGAGTTCGACTGACCAATGATGAATACGGCTTCTATCGGTATTACCTTAACCAATAGCGTGCTGTCGCTGTACCTGGTCATTGTCGTGATCAGAGGCATCCTGCAGGGATCCCGGGCAGATTTCTACAACCCCATCTCCCAGCTGGTGGCACGGGTGACTAACCCGCCCCTCGCGCTGCTCCGAACCGTCCTGCCCTTTGGACAACGCATCGATATATCTATCGTACTGCTGGCATTCATCGTGCAGTTTGCTGCCATCGAGCTGGCGTTGCTGGCGGGGGGGGTCATGCTCGCTGACCCGCTGCGAGCCGCCCTGTGGTCGGTTATTGGGGTATTAGCCTTGGTGGTGAATGTCTATTTATACGCACTCATCGGCTCGATTATTGTGAGCTGGGTAGCGCCCGGCAGTAGTCAGCCGGCGGTTCGACTGCTGTATCAGGTCACCGAGCCCATTATGGCTCCGGTGCGCTCGGTCATACCGGCACTGGGTGGTTTGGATTTCTCGCCCATTGCTCTTTTTATTGGCATCAATCTGCTACAAAACTTGTTGCTGCAAGTGGCGGTAGCCAGTGGTTTACCCGCAAGACTGGTTATTGGACTCTAGGTCAGTGAACGAAGACACCAGTGTCGGCCTCGTTGAGCCCTTTATCGAGTCGTTCGACGAACCGCTGCATCTGCATAACGGCAAAACGATTGATAGCTACCAACTGCTGGTGGAAACCTATGGCACGTTGAATGCGGAGCGCAGCAATGCCGTACTCATTTGTCACGCGCTCAGTGGCAATCATCATGCGGCGGGCTGGCACAGCAGCTCCGATCGTAAACCGGGCTGGTGGGATCGGCTCATTGGCCCCGGTAAAGCCATCGATACCCGGCGTTTTTATGTTGTGTCACTGAACAATCTGGGTGGCTGTGATGGCAGCACCGGCCCGGGATCGATCAATCCGGCGACAGGGGAGCGCTGGGGCTCTGCTTTTCCCTCGGTACAAGTCATCGATTGGGTGAACAGCCAGCACCGGCTCATGGAACGCTTGGGTATTAGTCAATGGGCGGCTGTCATTGGCGGTAGTCTTGGGGGCATGCAAGCACTGCAATGGGCGGTGTCCTACCCCGATTGCCTGCGCCACTGCGCAGTTTTGGCGGCAGCGCCGAATCTGACGGCACAGAATATTGCCTTTAACGAGATTGCACGCCACGCCATTCTTACCGATCCAGACTGGCACAACGGCCGGTATGCCGATCATCAGGTGATTCCCAGCCGAGGGCTGGCCCTCGCGCGGATGGTCGGACACCTGACGTATATGTCCGCCGATGGTATGGCTGACAAGTTCGGTCGAGATTTGCGGGAGGGTAGCCTTCAAAACGCCGATGAGACCGAAGTGGTGTTTCAAGTTGAAAGCTACCTGCGCTATCAAGGGAGCCAGTTCTCGACCCGATTCGACGCCAATACCTACGTATTGATGACCCGCGCCCTCGATTGGTTCGACATCACTGACGGCTTCAACGGCGACCTCACCGCCGCCATGGCCAGCACGCGTGCCCGATTCTTAGTGTTGTCCTTTTCCAGCGACTGGCGGTTCTCACCGGCGCGCTCCAGGGAGCTCGTAAACGCCCTGTTAAATGCCGGTCGGCCAGTGAGCTATGCCAACATTGAGACCGACGGTGGTCACGATGGATTTTTGTTGGGTGACCCAATGTATACCGCTCTGTTCGCGGCGTGGATGGAGCAGGTGGTCCCATGATGCGCTACGACTTAACCCACATTCAGCCATGGATTGCAGCGGGTAGCCGGGTGCTCGATTTGGGCTGTGGCGATGGCGAGTTTTTGCAGCAGTTAACCCGCGACAAGGGGGTACAAGGCACGGGTCTGGAAAACGATTTGTCGAATATCGTCGCCGCAGCGGGCCGAGGCATTAATGTCATCCAGCAAGATATGGATAAGGGTCTTAATAACTTCGCCGACAACAGCTTCGACACGGTGGTGCTAGCCCATGCACTGCAGGTATTGCATAACCCGCACAGGGTGCTGGCCGATATGGTGCGTATTGGCAGAGACGCGATTGTCACCTTCCCCAACTTCGGCCACTGGCGCTGTCGAACCTACCTAGGCTTTCGGGGCCGCATGCCAGTTTCAAAAATGTTGCCCTATAGTTGGTACGACACACCCAATATCCATTTTTGTACCATTAAGGACTTCGAATCCCTGTGTGCATCTCTAGCTATTCAAATTACCGATCACGCGATTGTCGCGGGGGAGGGAGAAACCACCCTGGCGCGACTGGCTCCCAATGTATTCGCAACCACGGCCATCTATCGAATCCGGCGATGCGAATCCTGACGACACTGCTACTGACTTGGCTGCTGCCATGCATCGGCCAGGCACAGCAGTCCGAGCGCTTTGATCAATATGAGCTGCATCGCAGCGTGGTCTACAGTACCTTTTTATCCCCTGAAATTGCCGCTCGCTACGGTATCTCCCGAGGCGATGACAAGGCCATTCTGACCTTGTCCGTGCGCGATGCGGATGCGGGCGAAGTGCGCGGCCGACCCATGACGATCGAAGGCCGCACCTGGGATCTCATTACAGGTACATCGCTTACGTTCGAGGAAATTCGCGACGGACAGGCCACTTATTACATCGCCCCCTTTGAATTTCTCGATCGGGAGTGGCGTTTTTTTGAGTTTACGTTCACCCCCGAAGGTAGCGATAAACCCTATCAATACACGTTCAAAACCCAGCTTTGGCGCCAGGATTAAGACTCGGGGAGGCAACGGTATGTCAACAGTCGTTCTCGCCAGCGGTAACCGGGGTAAATTACGGGAACTACAACACGCTCTGCGCGATACCCCCTACAACCTTGTCCCCCAGGGAGAGTTGGGTGTCCCCGATGCGATTGAAGACGGCCAAACATTTATAGAAAACGCGCTCATCAAAGCGCGCCATGGGGCACGATTAACAGGCAAACACGCTCTGGCCGACGACTCGGGCTTGGTGGTGCCAGCATTAGGTGGTGCACCGGGAATTTACTCGTCACGCTATTCGGGTAAGGGCGATAAGGCCAATAACGATAAGCTATTGGCGGCAATGGCGGGCTACCAGGGTGAGCAACGGCGCGCATGGTTTATCTGCGTGTTGGTGTTCTTAAGCAGCGCCGACGACCCGGCACCCATTGTGGCAGAGGGCCGCTGGCACGGGTTCATCGCCGAGGACATTCGCGGTGAGGGCGGCTTTGGTTATGACCCGATCTTTGTCATTGATTGGCAGGGTCGCACCGCCGCAGAGCTCAGCGCCGACGAAAAACAGACGCTCAGTCACCGCGGCCAGGCGATAGCGGCGCTCAGAGCCAAGCTCGGTGCCTGAAGCCCGTTGGCCGGCGCCACCGGCCTTGGCCAATTTGGGGTTCGAGCAACCACCACTCTCGCTTTACGTTCACATTCCCTGGTGCGAGCGCAAGTGTCCCTATTGTGATTTCAATTCCCACGAGCATTTCAGCACCACGCTAGAGCAACCCTACGTGGCGGCGCTTTTGGCGGACCTCCAGCAGCAAATACGCGGCCAATCTGAGCCAACGATTACGTCGATTTTCATTGGTGGCGGCACACCCAGTTTATTCAGCGCCGAGGCCATCGGTACGCTTCTTGGCGGCATTCGATCTAGGGTGAAGGTTGTGCCAGATGCGGAGATCACCCTTGAATGTAACCCGAGCAGCGCAGAAATTAGCCGCTTTCAGGGTTACCGTCGTGCCGGCGTCAACCGCCTCAGCTTGGGGGTGCAGAGCTTTCATGACGGAGCACTAACCGCCCTTGGGCGTATTCATTCCGCCGAGCAAAGCAGACGGGCGGTAACAGCGGCAAGGGACCTTTTTGAGCGCTTTAACATTGATCTTATGCACGGGCTGCCCGGACAGGATCAGCAGCAAGCACTCGATGATGTGTCAGAAGCCATTAACCAGGGTGCAGACCACATCTCTTGGTATCAGCTCACTATAGAACCCAATACCGCCTTTTACTCGAGTCCACCCACGCTACCCGTGGAAGATACCCTGGCGACGATTCAAACCGAGGGGGAAGCACTGCTTCATACAGCGGGCTTTCATCAGTACGAGGTATCCGCATGGGCACGCCCCGGGCAGGCGAGTCGTCACAACATGAACTATTGGACCTTTGGTGACTATATTGGCATAGGTGCGGGGGCCCACGGCAAGATCACCGAGCCCAATGGCACCATTGTGCGCACCCGGCGCAGTCGAGTCCCCAAAGATTACATGGCCTCTATTGCCGAGCAGATACCGCCCATTAAGGAAGCGATACCCGATCACGATGTGGTGGCGGAGTTTTTACTGAATACCCTGCGCTTACAGGATGGGGTACCGACCAACTTGTTGGCACGCCGAACCGGAAAGCCGCTGACCGAATTAGAGGATGTTTGGTCGACGTTGCTGCAAAAAGGACTGGTGACCCCCAGTGATCAGCGCCTGTCGACCACGCCACTGGGTTATCGCTTTTTAAATGACGTCATTGGCGCCTTTCTCGATCCTTAGGGGCTATCGATCCTTAGGGGCTATCGAGGGTTAGGCGCTTGCGATGGTGAGGCGCTGGCGATGGTGAGGCGCTGGTAAAGCAAATCCCAAACACCGTGACCCAAGCGCGCGCCACGGCGCTCAAACTTCGTCTCAGGGCGCCACGTTGGACGAGGCACAAAGTCCCCCGTTGGACTGGTATTGCAGAGGGTCGGCTCGCCACTGAGAACCTCTAGCATGTGCTCGGCGTAGGGCTGCCAGTCAGTGGCTAGATGAAGTAACCCCCCCACCTTCAGTTTCTCAGAAACCATAGCGATGAAATCGGGCTGGATGAGCCGGCGCTTGTTGTGACGCTTCTTGTGCCAAGGATCAGGAAAGTAGATCTGTAAGGCATCGAGACTGTGGGGGGTGATGCAGTGCTGCAAGATAGGCACAGCATCCTCGGCATAGACCCTAACATTATTGAGACCACGCTCTATGACTTGACCCAATAGACGCCCCACGCCAGGACGGTGGACCTCGATACCCACGAATTGACTGTCGGGCTGGGCTTCAGCCATGGCCACCAGCGAATCGCCCATGCCAAAACCAATTTCCATAACCCGCTTACCGCTACTACCAAAGGTTTGATCCCAATCGAGCGGCCCCTGTTCTAAGGTCAAACCAAATTGAGGGAAACCAACATCCCAGCCTCGCTGTTGACCTTCGGTCATTCGCCCAGCGCGCATCACAAAACTGCGAATACGCGAGTGGGGATGGGGGTTATTGGTGGTGCGATCGCCAGTGGTCATTGCTTAATCATCAATAACGAGCACCATCCGGCAATCAACAGCACGCCACCGACAGGGGTTATGGCACCGAATAAACCGATGCCTGTAAGCACTAAACTATACAGACTGCCCGCAAACACCAAGCTGCCCAAAAGCCACAGTCGTGCCGCCCAGAGGGCCGCTTTAGAGACGGCCATTGTTGGGGATACAACCATAGCCAAAGCCAAGGCCAGCAGGGCTAGCGCGTGGGCAAGCTGATAGTGGGCAGCGGTTTGCCACACCTCGAGCATGGCGTTACTGACAACGGCGCGCAAACCGTGGGCACCGAAGGCACCGGCCATCACCCCTGTGGCGCCTAAAAAAGCGGCCGACAGCAATGGCCAGCGAGAAACAACCAGCACAGGAATCGGTTAAGCCAAGGCGGTGCGGAGTTTTTTCATGGCATTGGCTTCGAGCTGGCGAATACGCTCGGCGGAAACACCGTGATCTGCGGCTAGCTCGTGCAAGGTAGCTTTTTGCTCTGCCAACCAACGGCGAGACACAATGTCACGACTGCGCTCATCGAGGTCTGCGAGGGCGCTGTAAAGGCGATCACCACCCTCTTTAGCGCTGTCTTCTGCCTCAACCGCCAGCGCCGGATCAGCAGAGAGGTCCTCCAAGTAATACTGGGGTGCCTGCCAGGCGTCATCGTCACCGTCGCTAGGTAAGTCGAAGGCGACATCGCGGCTGCTAAGACGCCCTTCCATACGACGGACTTCAGCTTCGTCGACCCCTAAATCTTGAGCGATAGCCCGTGTCTCATCAGGACTCAGCCAGCTTAGGGTCTTTTTGGCGCTTCGCAGGTTAAAAAACAATTTGCGCTGGGCTTTCGTGGTAGCCACTTTCACGATGCGCCAGTTGCGCAAAATAAACTCGTGCATCTCGGCCTTAATCCAGTGCACAGCAAACGATACCAAGCGCACCCCTTTGGTGGGATCAAAGCGCTTAACCGCCTTCATCAGGCCCACGTTACCTTCCTGCACTAAATCGGCTTCGGCCAACCCATAACCAGAGTAGCTGCGCGCAATGTGTACAACAAACCGAAGGTGAGCGAGTACTAACTCTCGAGCTGATGCAACGCAGCCCTCGTAAAATAGTTTTTCCGCCAGCGCTTGCTCACGCTCAGCAGATAGCATGGGAATGGCACTTACCGCCTGAACATAGGCGGCAAGATTGGCGCCCGGTGCCATTTCTAAGGTGGCACTGTGGCTGACAGCTAACGCTGTATCGGTCGCCCGGGGCAACACGGTAGTCAGTTCTTTCACGGTGGCATCCTCCTAACGATGGGGTGCAAGTTTAGCACTCTTACTAAGAGAGTGCTAAGACGTAAAAGTTCCGCACGGTTAACGGGGTTCGATGCGCCGTAAATGAAGGGTAACCGCTTGGGCAGCGCTCAAAAGACCAATGGCGCCACCCATTAACGTGAGTCTAATGACACCCACTAGACCAAGCCCCTGAAGGGTAAAATCACTGTCGTATAGGGCCAACAGAGACCGGGCCGGTGCACTGACGAACAGGAATAAACCCAATACCAAGAGAGCGCCCAATAAACCACCGCCAATTCCCGCCCAGAGGCCCGTGTACAAAAAAGGACGTCGGGCGAATCCATCGCCGCCGCCAATCAGTTTAATCACCACGATTTCGTCTCGACGTGCCTCAATGGCTAAGCGAATCGTGTTCGCCAAGATCAGTATGGCACCCAGAATCATGAGTGCCCCCGTGCCCACCACCAGCTGTCGAACAAGGGCAATGGTGGTGTCTAGTCTTGCGATCCAGCGGGTATCCAATACCACTTCGTCCACCTCTGGCCGACCACCCAGAAAATCCGCAAGCGCCTCGAGCTGCTCGGTGCCAACATCCACCGCGGGTGTGACCAATAAGGTATGGGGTAGTGGATTGTCTTGCAGACCCTGTAGCAGACTGTCGAGACCGGTATCGGTTGCGAATAACACCAAGGCTTCGTCCCGATGCAGCACGGATACAGCCGCAATATCGACACGGGTGGCCAGGGTATCGGCAAATCGTTCCGCCGCTTCAAAACTGCTGTCATCATCAAGCAGTAACGATAAGCGAGTCGGCGCCTCCACCCGGGAAGCCACGGCCGACGCGTTATCGAGCAGTAGCCACAGGGCTGCGGGTAAGGCCAGTGCAATACCGACAGCAACCAAGGTCAACAATGTAGCAATGGGCTCCATGAGCATCTTTTGCAAACTATCAGCAGCCGCTTGCCGGTGGTGGTGTACCCACGCGGCAAGCTGAGGCCGTGGCCCCAGACCAAGGCCGGTTTTTTGTGCCGACAGTTTTGTATTCACCCTTGACCACCTCCACCCACGAGACGACCACCTTTTAGGGTAATAATGCGATGGCGCAAGCGAGAGATCAGCGCCAGATCATGGCTGGCAATGACCACCGTAACCCCCACTCGATTGAAGGCTTCAAACAATGACATGATCTCGGCGGATAACTGGGGATCAAGATTCCCGGTGGGCTCGTCGGCTAATAAAATTTTCGGTCGCGCGACGACCGCACGCGCGATACCCACCCGCTGCTGCTCACCACCCGATAGCAACGCCGGTTGTGCATTTTCCCGGTCTAGAAGACCAACCTTATCGAGGGCGGCACGCACCCGACGCTCGATGTCACGCTGGGAGAATCCCGATATTTCAAGGGGCAGCGCCACGTTGTCATAGACACTGCGATCGAATAACAACTGATGATCTTGAAACACAATGCCGAACTCTCGACGGTAACGGGCAATGCCCCTGCGTCCGACCTTGCTAATATCGCGGCCGTTGACCGTCAAAGTGCCACTTGAAGCTCGCTCGAGCAGCATGAGCAGCCGCAAAAATGTACTTTTCCCTGCGCCCGAATGGCCGGTTAAAAACACCATTTCACCCGCGTCTATCGTCAAAGAGATATCGCGCAGGGCATCGTGGTGCTCAAAGCGCTTATTGACGCGGTCGAATTCAATCATGGGGAGGGCCGCTCGCCATTATCGAAGAGCGCCTGCACAAAGTCGTTGGCTTGAAAGGGTCGCAAATCATTGATGGATTCACCGACACCAATGTAGCGGATGGGTCGTTGCAACCTCTGCGCGATGGCAAAAATAACACCGCCCCGGGCGGTGCCATCGAGCTTAGTGAGCGCAATACCCGTCACACCCACAGCGCGATCGAACTCTTCAGCCTGTGCAACGGCGTTTTGACCGGTTCCCGCATCGAGGACCAGTAGGGTTTCGTGGGGCGCATCAGGGTCTAGCTTGCGAATAACCCGCACGACTTTACTTAGCTCATCCATCAGATGCGCTTTGTTTTGTAACCGGCCGGCGGTGTCGGCGATCAGCAAATCGACATCTCGGGATTGCGCCGCTTGTAGGGCATCAAATAGAACCGACGCACTGTCTGCACCTGTGTGTTGCGCGACCACAGGCACACCGTTGCGCTCACCCCAAACTTGTAACTGCTCAACCGCCGCCGCTCGAAACGTATCGCCGGCCGCTAGCAACACTTTCTTACCGGCAGCTTGGTAACGATGGGCTAACTTGCCGATAGTGGTCGTTTTACCTGCTCCGTTGACGCCCACCACCAAAATGACAAAGGGCTTTTTACGATTGAGATCTAAGTGTTGTTCACAGGGCTGAATAATATCGAGCAACGCGGCGCGGGTGGCGGCCAATACCGCATCGCCGTCATTGAGCTCGCGTCGGGAAACCCGCGCAGTAATATCGGCAATAATCCGTTGGGTCGCCTCGATACCGATATCGGCCATCAGCAGTTGTGATTCGAGATCCTCCAAAAGGTCATCGTCGATCACCTTCTTACCCAAAAAGAGCTGCCCCAAGCCCGAGGCTAACTGTCCGCCGGTGCGACTTAAGCCTTGTTTCAGGCGACCGTAAAAACTTTCTTCTTTGGTAGGTGGTTCCGGTGCAGCGGCAGGGGCGGCCGTTGGCTCTTCCAACTGAGTGGCCGAGGCTACATCTGGGGCCGTATCAACGTCACGGGGCTCACCCGAAGATGACGATTCAATGGGTTGCGCGACCTTGGCTGGCGATACTGACGCTGCATCATTGGCTATCCCACCAGCGTTATCGATAACAGCAGTTGGATCCGTTGGGGGGGCTGCGCTCGTGGGCTGTGTGCTTTCTCCGGTATTGCTGGCAACATCGGTAGCCACCTCAACGGCCGGCGTAACACTGGCATCGTGCTCTGACCCAAGCGCATTTTCGCAACTGGCATCAACAGGATCGGGGACATCAACGGTGTCGGTTTCTGGCTTGGCACCGTCAACCGGTGCCGGCGTAGCTTCGGTGCTGTCAGATTTACGCCAACGTTGAAATAACTTCATTAAGATATCGCTCAATCATGGGTCGACAGGCAATACTGTCGACAACGGTGTCGCGGTGATGGTACCACCGCAGGGAGACAGCAGAAATGCGAAAGGGCAGCAACAGTGACAGCCGACTGCGAATCATCGGTGGCCGTTGGCGAGGTCGCAAGCTCGAATTTCCCGCCCTCGAAGGTCTGCGACCCACCACCGATCGGGTGCGGGAAACGCTGTTCAATTGGCTTGCAGGGGGCATTGCCGGCGCACGCTGTCTCGATGTCTTCGCTGGCAGTGGTGCCCTCGGGCTTGAGGCGTTATCACGGGGAGCCAACCACTGCGACTTTATCGATGCCGCGCCCGAGGCGATTCGGGCCATACGCCAACATTTAAAGGTGCTCGGCGCCACTGACCGAGCTCGGGTATTTATCGGTGATGCCCTAGTATGGAGTAATGATAGCGCCGGTTACGATATTATTTTCATCGATCCTCCCTTCGCCTCCGGATTAGCCGAAAGTGCCCTTGCCCGATGCGTTGACGTGCTAAATCCCGGTGGTCTGGTCTATCTCGAAGTCGCCAAACATCAAACACCGACGGTGCCTGAAACACTTGAGGTCATCAAAGACAAATGTGCCGGCGACGTACGCTACCGCCTATTAGAGCGACAGAAGGCATCCAACCTAGAAGCATAAATTGACCGTTTGTGCCGCTCGGGAGCCTCTAGTAGAGTCGCGGTCTTACCTATTTGCTCACTAGGATTGACACATGCGCACCCACACAGTGGTTTATCCCGGTACGTTTGATCCGATTACAAATGGCCACATCGACCTAATTGAGCGGGCAGCGCGCTTGTTCGATCGGGTTGTGGTCGCGGTGGCAAGCAGTCAAAAAAAAGGGCCGTTATTTTCGGTAGAAGAGCGGGTCGCATTGGCGCAAACCGTATTAACCGACTTCGATAATGTGGAAGTCACCGGCTTTAACGTGCTGCTGACAGACTTCGTCACTGAGCAAGGGGCGAATTGCGTTTTGCGCGGCTTGCGGGCAGTGGCGGATTTCGAGTACGAGTTCCAATTAGCCAATATGAACCGTGCTATCAAGCCGGATTTTGAGAGCGTGTTCCTCACACCCGCCGAACACCTATCGTTTATTTCGTCATCATTGGTAAGAGAAATTGCCTCGCTAGGCGGTGACATCTCTCCCTTTGTGCCCGCGGGAGTAGCCGATGCACTGTACCGGCGATTTGGTACTCAGCGCTGACAGGAAGGGCAAAATACGGTGCTGCGGTTGTTTTGCCGTACTTCACTGAGCACGGTGTTGCACTCCCGGCAGGGCAGCCCAGCGCGACCATAAACCCGCAGTCGCTGGGCAAAATAGCCGGGCTTGCCATCACCACCAACAAAATCTCTGAGTGTAGTCCCGCCCTGTTCAATGGCACCGGCCAATATTGCCTGTACCTCTTCGGCGATGCGCTGATAACGCGCTAATGCAATACGGCCGGCAGGACGAGTAGGGCGAACGCCGGCTAAAAATAACGCTTCATTGGCGTAAATGTTACCGACACCCACAACGATACGGCCATCCATTAAAAACTGCTTCACCGATGTTTTACGACCGCGTGATCGGGCATATAAGTAGTCTCCCGAAAACTCCCCATCGAGGGGTTCGGGGCCCAAGTGATCGAGCAGCGGATGTCGATCACTGGTTAACCAGTGAAAACTGCCAAAACGCCGGGGGTCGTGGTAGCGGAGACATCGGCCATCATCAAGCACAATATCAATATGATCGTGGAAGCTAGGCGGCTCTGATTGCGCCACAATACGAAGGGAGCCCGACATACCCAAGTGGATCATTAAGGTCCCATCCCCGTTGCTCTGGGGGTTCCTGTCAGTGGCAGCGCTATCGAGCAGCAAGTATTTCGCCCGTCGCCGGGCACGGGTAAAACAGGTATCGACAAGGGTCTCAGGTAGCTGTGGGGGCACTGGCCATCGCAGGCGGGCATCTCGAATAACGACCGCGGTGATCCGTCGGCCTACAATGTGTGGCTCGATGCCCCGTCGGGTTGTCTCAACTTCTGGTAACTCGGGCACACAACCCCCTAGAACCATTGCTATCGCCTAAAAAACAAAAGCCCCGGACAAGGCCGGGGCTTTCACGACATAGGGCCGACGCAGTGTCGCACCCAAAGAAGTCAAAGAATTACTTAATTTTGCCTTCTTTGTACATGACGTGCTTGCGAGCCACCGGGTCGTACTTTTTCATTTCCAACTTTTCAGGGGTGGTGCGCTTGTTTTTGTCGGTGGTGTAAAAATGACCGGTACCTGCCGATGAATTCATACGGATTTTTTCGCGCATGACTAAGCTCCTTAAACCTTTTCACCGCGTGCACGCAGTTCAGAGAGAACCACGTCAATGCCGCGCTTGTCGATAATACGCATACCTTTGGGTGAGACACGCAAACTGACGAAGCGCTTCTCAGACTCAACCCAAAAACGATGGTTGTGCAGATTAGGCAAAAACCGGCGACGAGTGCGGTTCTTGGCGTGTGATACGTTGTTTCCAGTTACAGGCCGCTTACCTGTAACCTGACATACTCGTGACATGACAAAATCCGGGGACAAAACTAAAGGGTGCGCTTTATACCAGAGCGCATCAAGCGCCGCAAGTCAAAGGCGTGTGCTCCCCATAAGAGCCAGCTAAAAAAAGCCGCCATCACCGTGGGCCGCCATTGAATAGCTTTGGCCGCCGGCAACAATCACATGATCGAGTAAGCGAATATCCAGCAGAGCGAGCGCATCGCGCAACCGCTCCGTGATGCGTAAATCCGCCTGGCTGGGGTTGAGTGTTCCCGAGGGATGATTGTGCACCGCGATGACACCGGCCGCACCCAGCCCGAGCGCGGCGGCTGCTACTTCTCTTGGGTAAACGGCGGCACTGTCTAGGGTACCCTCGAATAAATCTCGGCACGCCAAAAGTTGCTGACGGGTATTCAAAAATAAGCAGGCAAATAGCTCGCGCTGACGGCCTCTGAAATGTTGCTGTAAATAGTGGCCACAAGCCTGAGAGCTCACCAAACAGGGCCCTTGGCCCAATTGATTGAGGGCCAGCCATTCGGCCATACCAAGACTGGCATCGAGGCGCTGCAACGCAACTTGTCCAACCCCCGGTAACCCAATATCCCCAGAAAAGAGTTGCCTCTGCCACAACATCCAATTGCCATTGCAGGCATCGAGTTGCTGTTGAATTTGGTGGGTATATTGTGACGCCTTGAGGCCCAAGGCCCTGCAGACCAAGTCTATCCCCTTGAGACAATCGGTCTGGGAGCCTTGAACCGAAGCGCCGGCCGCTCTATTGCCGGCCTCCCTGTTGATGGTGCTCCAATAGGCCCGTTGATCGGCCAAGTTTCGACAAACTTGCCGCTTTTTCACTGACTTCACGCTCAAAACCCCATCCTATTTCTGTCCAAAAGCCGTCGCAAATGCTAGTGTCTGCGCCAGTGTGCGCCTGAACCCTTTCCTATGGGACACCTTTCCAATCGACATTTCATCATCGGCCTCAGCGGCGGCATTGCCGCTTATAAAGGGGCAGAGTTGGTTCGACTGTTAAAAAAGCAGGGTGCAAAAGTGCGCGTCATCATGACCCGCGGTGCACAGGAATTTATTACGCCGCTAACCTTGCAGGCCCTTTCAGGGGAGCCGGTACATACCGAACTCCTCGATACGTCGGCTGAAGCGGGCATGGGCCACATTGAACTGGCGCGCTGGGCAGACGCTGTGCTGATTGCACCGGCAACCGCCGATGTGATTGCCAGACTAGCAAGCGGCCGAGCCGATGACCTACTGACAACGGTGGCTCTAGCCACACCGGCACCTTTACTGGTAGCCCCAGCCATGAACCAACAAATGTGGCGCAACCCGGCGACCAGCCTCAACATTGAACAACTCAAAACCCTTGGGGTATCGGTACTGGGTCCGGCCGAGGGAGAGCAAGCTTGCGGTGACGTGGGTGCCGGGCGGCTCCTTGAGCCAGAGGCATTGCTCGCCGAGCTGCAAAGGCACTTTAGCAGTGGCGCGCTCTCGGGGCGTCGGGTGGTGATTACAGCAGGACCCACCCGTGAAGCCATAGATCCCGTTCGCTACTTGAGCAATCACAGTTCTGGAAAAATGGGATTTGCTATTGCACGAGCGGCACGGGCTGCAGGGGCGGACACCGTCCTGATTAGCGGCCCTGTCCATCTCGAGACACCCGAAGGTGTTGAACGCATCGATGTCGGCTCGGCCCTCGATATGCTCGCCGCCACCGAAGCGGCTTTAACCACAACCACCGATCTGTTTATTGCGTCTGCTGCAGTTGCCGATTACCGGCCGACCACCATCGCCGATCAGAAAATGAAGAAATCAGGGGATACATTACAGCTAGAGCTGGTGCGAAACCCTGATATTGTGGCGACGGTCGCCGCGAGCTCAAACCGACCCAGCTACGTGGTGGGGTTCGCCGCGGAAACCCAGCACCTAGGCCATTATGCGGAAGGTAAACGACGCGACAAAGGTCTTGATATGATATGCGCCAACGACGTAGCGCGTAGCGATATTGGCTTCAATAGCGATCAAAATGCTTTGTCGCTCTATGAGACGTCGGGCGTAACGGAACTGGCCTGCGCCAGCAAACTGGTGATTGCCGAACAACTCATTGCCATCATCGCGAGTCGTCTACAGCCATCGTGTGACCACGACACCAATAATGAAGGAGTGTCGCCGTGAAAACCGCAGCCCGCACTGCCGAAAACGAGGTCAGCGTCGCTGGCAACGTCATCCATCAGCTCGTTAAGCGCGCCGCTCTCATTATTTTCATTCCCACGGTATTGGTATTCCTGTGGCTTATCCTGGTGCGTGAACCCGGGCTACGCAACAGTGCGCGCTCACTCATGGCCAGCGCGATGACCGAAGCCCGGGCCGACGCCCTTGCGCTGTATGCCAATGGCTTGATCGCCCGTACCGAAGCGCTGGCGAATACACTCAGCAGCCAAACTGCGCAACGGCAACTCGACCCCGCGGCTTCGGGTTTTCCCGATGCATTGAGTGTTGCGATTATCCCACTGGACGATTTGGGTACAGCAAAACTCATGCCTGGCGACCTTGGACTCAGCTCCCACATTGACGTCGATATTGTTCGGCGAGCCTTCATCGGGGAACGGCCGCCGCCAGAGATCGTCAACCACAACCAGGGGGCGTATACGCTGGTTAGCAGACCCTTCGGCCAGCCGCGGGCTGGGGTCGTGATGGTGAAGCTCGATCAGCAGCGCATCGCCGATTTATTGGCCCTCTCTAGCTCGGGCCAATACCGCTTGCTGCAGCGCTCATCTGGGCAGGAAACCCAAGCTATTCTGGGTGACTTAGCAGGTCTGGGTATCGATGCGTCTGCACCGGTTGCCGGTACCCGCTGGGTTGTGGAGTTTGCTGCCGCACCACGCTGGGTTTCCGGGCTATTACCGGGCTGGCTTGAGCTGTCCATCGGCGCCTTAATCATCATCATCGGTCTGGCCACAGCCATCGTCACCTTATGGCGTGGTCTACCGGCGGCGCTGCAACGGGAAACCGACCGTATTTTGGATGCAGCAGAGCTCAAATCACCCCTCGCTATCCATATTCCTCAGTTACTAACCCTAGCCACCAAGCTGCGCCAACTTAGCCTGCTCAGTCGCCGGCAGCTGGTTAATCGATCCCGCCGAGATACGGAAACTACCGCCGTTACCGCATCCAACGAACCAACCGCTGCAATGGCCCTGGGTGAAGCAGTGCCTACGGCACATGTGGAGGAGGTGGCGCCGGAACCGACCAGCAGCCCCGATGATGGTATTCCCGACTGTATTTTCCGAGAAACCTGTATCCGCGGTCACGCCGATGACGAACTGACCGACGAATTGGTGGAAAAAATAGCGCGATCCCTTGCGGTTATGGCTAGCGATCGGGGTGTAAAAACACTGCTGATCGGCCACGATGCGCGACCTAGTAGCGCTCGTATACGCACGACTCTGGTCAAAACCCTGCTGGCCGGTGGTATCGATGTCATCGACCTTGGGCGGGTGGCATCACCACTGGTTCATTTCGCCGCCTTCGAAGGCAGTTGCCAATCGGGTGTGATCATTACCGGTGGTAGCGGCCCAGACCACTATAACGGCATGAAGGTCTTCTTCAGTCATGTCGCCTTCACCGGTGCCGACTATCAACATCTGCTCTTGGGCATACGGGAAGGTCTGCAAGTCACCGGTAACGGCTACGCCACACGCCAAGACCCTGCAAGCGACTATATCGATCGTATTGTCATGGATGTGTCGCTGGCACTGCCATTAAAAGTCGTCGTCGACTTCAACTTTGGACTAGTGAACAGCCTGGCGGAAACTCTACTGGGTGCTCTGGACTGCGAGGTCATTGAGTTGAATCTTGCAGACCCCTCGCAACGGCCTGAGAACTGGCAGCGATCAGTGGCCCTTGAACAACTGGGGCAGAGAGTCCAAGCCGAGGGCGCGGACCTGGGCGTACTGCTTGGCCCCGATGGGGACCAACTGTTTACAGTGACCAATACCGGCGAAGCGGTGGCGACCGACCAACTGATGATGCTTCTGGCGCAAGATATTCTCGAGCGCAATCCAGGGGCTGATGTGGTCTATGACGTAAGCAGCAGCCGGCATCTTGCACCTTACATCACCAAAGCGGGCGGACGAGCTCTTATGGTGCAGAGCGGTGATGCCTTCGTTTATCGCAAAGTACTGGAAACGAACGCGGCGCTTGGGGGTGAGTTCGACGGCCACGTGTTTATCAACGACCGCTGGTATGGCTTTAGCGACGCCATGTACGGCTGTGCCCGCTTACTTGAGCTACTGGCTATGGCTAGCAGCAGCTATGCCGACTTGGTCGCAGACCTGCCTCAATCGAACATCACCTCGATGTTACGGCTAGCTGTGGACGAGGGCCACAGCACGGCGGTGCTAAACACGCTCAGCAATAACGGTGCAGAGTTCTCGGGAGCTCGGGTAACGACTCTCGATGGTTTCCGAATCGACTATGCCGATGGCTGGGGCTTGGTTCGTGCCTGCGACCACGAGGCGGCATTAGAATTTCGTTTTGAAGGCAACGATGAAACAAGCCTCAATCGCGTCACCGGTGTTTTGCGTAGAGCCCTGGTTGACATAGGCGTTGAAGATTTGCCGTTCTAACCATCCAAGTACCGGAGAGCACTACCGATGTCCCTGAGTTTAGAGGCGGCAGGCAACGTAGCCCGAGTCCTCACTGAATCCCTGCCCTACATTCAACGATTTACCGGTTGCACATTCGTTATCAAATTTGGCGGTAACGCCATGACCGACCCAGCATTGCACGAGAGCTTTGCCCGGGATGTAGTCCTGATGAAGCTGGTGGGAATGAACCCCATTGTGGTTCACGGTGGTGGACCACAAATCGGCAAGCTTCTAGACCGGCTCCAAATTGAAAGCGAGTTTATCGACGGTATGCGAGTCACCGATGAGCACACCATGGACGTGGTCGAAATGGTGTTGGGTGCCAGCGTCAATAAGGAAATCGTCGACAGCATTCACCGCAATGGTGGTAAAGCGGTTGGATTAACCGGAAAAGACGGTGGATTACTCACCGCGCGCAAACTCAAAATGGCGGGGGACGGTAACGGGCATAAAGATATGGGCCAAGTAGGTGAGGTGGCCAGTATCGATACCGATGTGCTCGACATGCTGAGCCAGAGCGACTACATCCCCGTCATTGCCCCAGTCGCCGGTGGAGAAGATGGCAAGACCTACAATATCAACGCAGATTTGGTAGCAGGAAAACTAGCCGAGGTGCTGCGCGCCGAGAAATTGATACTGCTAACCAACGTAGCGGGGCTTATGGATGGGGACGGCACGATTCTGACAGGGCTTAGCACCCAGCAGGTGGATGAACTGATTGCCAACGGGGTCATTTATGGGGGAATGCTACCCAAGATCCAATGCGCCCTTGATGCTGTTAAAGCGGGGGTCAACAGTGCGCACATCATCGATGGTCGCGTCGCTCACGTCAGTCTTCTGGAGATCTTCACCGACGAAGGTGTCGGCACCCTAATCACCAACCGCAATGTCCACCGCCAATGACACTCTCCGCCACCAATAACAATCTCCACCACCAATGAAATGTTGCGCCTACCTTACCCAATAGCCTAGCATCGAATTCCGCGACAATAACAAGGTCCGCAATGCCTCAGCAGCGCTCAGATCGAAAGTACCAAATTCTCCAGGCGTTGGCGGGCATGCTAGAGCAGGGTGCGCAAGTCAAAATCACCACCGCGCGTTTGGCTGAAGAAGTGGGTGTCTCCGAGGCGGCGCTCTACCGCCACTTCCCCTCCAAAACCAAAATGTTCGAGGCGCTGATCGAATTCGCGGAAGATACCCTGTTCACCCGAATCAAGCTGATCAGTGAAGATCAGTTGCCGGCCCTGGAACGCTGCAACCGAATTCTTCTGTTATTGCTGGGATTTTGTGAGCGCAATCCGGGGCTGACGCGGGTGATACACGGCGAAGCACTTGCCGGTGAGCACGAGCGGCTGCATTTGCGTGTCGTGCAATTATTTGAACGTCTGGAAACCCAGTTACGAACACTGTTGCGCCAGGCCGAATTAGAGGAACAACAACGCCCACGACTGCTGGTGAACGATGCGGCGCAACTGTTACTCGCCTGTGCCGAGGGCCGCATTAGTCAATTTCTTCGCAGTAAATTTAAGCGCTTACCCACCGCTGGCTGGGAAGATCAGTGGCAGGTATTAGTGGCGGATCTGATGCGGCCTGTGCCGACCGGTGAAACGCGCTAACCCCTAACGGGGAGCTGTTGTAGCGTCCTGTGGCTTTTCCAGGTTGCGCCGCAACTCAACCACATCAAGTAGCTGTTGGAAACGCTCAATATCCTCCTGATAGTGGGCGGTGACCGTTTCGATTTCCGTCTGGCGATCGTCAATGGCCCGCTCGGTGGCGAGGATTTCTGCTTTCAAACGTTCAATTTGCTCGAGTTCTCTTGCGGGTAATGGATTACCGGCGCGCTCTGCTTCCGCAACCCTGGCTTGGGAGTTTTCAACCCGCTGACGCAAACTTCGGCGGTTGCTTTTGAGAATCGATACCCGTATCTGAAGATCTCGCAATGAGCGGGCCCGAGCCGCTTCGATATCCGCGACACTGCTGTAGCGTCGCAGTAGTGATTCGTCCCGCTCTCGCAAGCGCTCACGTTCAGCCTGCGCCTCGGCCGTGACCTTTTCAGCCACCACCGCATCGAGGCGCTCCTCATCGGTGAGTGCCCGAGGTACAACTTCAATGACTAGACCCTCTTCATTCAGGACTTCGTAGCCCTTGCTGGCATATTCCGCCGGCACTCGCCAATCGACAACGGTCACCCCTTCATCGTTACGATAACGATAAAGCTCCCGAGCGTGGCTCATTGATGTAAGCGTCAGCGCGATGACGCAGACCAGTGGGCCAGCTACGGTGATGTAACGCCGAGGGTTGGTGGGCATATCAAACACCATAGCGATCGCGATACGCCAACATAGCATCCAAATGCCCTTGGTACTCATCGGTGGTGGATAGCCAATCGATGATATCGTGCATAGTGATGACGCTCTGAACCCTCAAGCCGAGCTCATCTTGTGCCTCTTGCACCGCCGAACGGTCACCTTTGCCTCGCTCACAGCGGTCTAGCCCGATAACCACCGCAGCGGCGGTAGCACCCTGCGCTTCAATTAAGGTCACTGATTCACGCACAGCGGTGCCCGCTGTTATAACGTCGTCAACAATGACCACTCGCCCTGCCAAGGGTGCGCCAACAAGGGTGCCACCCTCACCGTGGGCTTTTGCTTCCTTGCGGTTAAAAGTGTAAGGCACGTCGACATTGAAATGAGCCGCTAAGGCAACGGCCGTTGTAGCGACCAATGGAATGCCTTTATAAGCCGGACCGAACAGTGTGTCGAAACCGAGATCCGCCTCGACAATGGCGCTGGCATAACAACGCCCTAGAGTCGCCAAAGCGGCGCCCGATGCGAAGCCTCCGGCGTTGAAGAAATAGGGACTGATGCGGCCCGACTTGAGCTCAAACTCGCCGAATTTGAGTACATCACAGCGAATAGCCAACTCAATAAAGTCGCGACGGATCGCTTCGCTGACGGGCATGCTCACGGTCAAGACCACCTCACTCGGGTTTTCTAGGGTTAAAACGGTTAAAACCGCCGAGAAACTGCATTCGCGCTTTAGCGCAAACCACAGTTTCCCTTATCATATCTAGCTTGTCAGAATAGGACTAGCAATGAGAGTCATCAGTTTAGTGGTTGAAGGGTTTGAGCGAGCCGCAAAGCAGGGCTTGCTCGATTGGCTTATGGCGCAAGATGCCGACATTATTTGTCTGCAGGATACCCAGTGCTCCGAGTACTCCCTGACAAGCGACGACTTTTTCCCTCGGGAATACAACGCCTATTTTCTCGATAATTTCGATGATCACCGGGTCAACGGCGTGGCTATTTACTGTCGTCAATTGCCAAAAGCCATTATGACTGGCTTGGGCTTTGCCGACTTCGATTCTCGTGGGCTCTACATTCAAGCGGATTACAGCAACTACAGCATTGGCTCACTGCTCATGCCCAGCGGCATAAGCGGCGATGGCGCTATGAATACAAAACTCAAATTCATGGATCAGCTGGGCAGCCACCTGCAAAAAGTACGCAATAAACGCCGGGAATTCATTCTTTGCGGTGGCTGGGAGCTGGTCGCCAAACCCATCGACGCTGAGGAATCCGGCAATCGGGTCGACATAGCCGGTTTTTCAGATATTGAAAGTGGTTGGTTGTCGGATTTGTATAAAGATGGTTACTGCGATGCTTTTCGTGCCTTTAACAGTGACCCGGATGAATTCACCTGGTGGCCCGAGGGCGATGATGCGGGTGGGCTCCGCACCGACACCCACATCGTCTCGACAACCCTGTGCAACCGCATCGATTATGCGGCCATCTACACAGCCGATGCCTTCTCAAGCCACGCCCCTGTCATCATCGACTACGACATCGAGCTGTAACCGCTTAGCCCTCGGCTAGGGCCGCTCGCTGGGCGGCAAAAATACCCTCCGACGCGCTTTGAGCAAGTTGCAACATGGCGTTGAGTTCTTCGGGATTAAAAACAGCGCCTTCGGCGGTGCCCTGGACTTCGATAAGCCCACCCCCTTCAGCCATGATCACATTCATATCACTATCGGCACTGGAGTCCTCGGCATAATCGAGGTCAACCACGGGCTGACCCCGCCAAACACCCACCGAAATTGCCGCCACAAGATGGCGCAATGGGTCAGCGGTAAGGCGCTGATGGCGCTGCATGTGATTGAAGGCATCAACCACAGCAACACATGCCCCCGTGATGGCCGCGGTGCGAGTACCACCATCGGCCTGAATAACGTCACAGTCCACCGTTAGGGTGTTTTCTCCCAGTGCTTTTAAATCGACTGCCGCACGCAAAGAGCGGCCAATAAGTCGCTGAATTTCTACCGTTCGACCCGACTGCTTGCCGCGGGCGGCCTCTCGATCCATACGTGTACCGGTAGACCGGGGCAACATACCGTATTCAGCGGTGAGCCAACCCTGGCCTTTACCCCTTAAAAAGGAGGGCACCCCTGGCACCAATGAGGCGGTGCAAATCACCCGGGTATTGCCAAATTCCACCAATACCGACCCTTCAGCGTGGCAAGTGAAATGGCGGGTAAACCGAAGCTCGCGCATGGCATCGGGAGTGCGACCACTGGGGCGCGGCTGAATATCAGACATGTTTCAATCCTTGCAGGTTGAGTGTGAAAGAAGGGAGTACAGCAGTGATTCGTGTACGGCGAGCAACTGGTAAACTAACAACGGTATGCAGATAACCCGCTAACGAGGCCACCATTTTGACCCAGAGTATGACTGGTTTTGCCAGAGGCAGTGTAACAACACCCCAATGCTCGGTCATTGTGGAACTGCGATCGGTGAATAACCGCTACCTTGATTTGTATTTCCGTTGCCCTGAAAACGTAAGGCAGTGGGAACCCCATTGGCGGCAACAGATTTCAAAAGCGTTTAGCAGAGGAAAAATTGAGGCCACGATTCGTGTCAGCGACAACGATGAGCAAGCGCTCACCGTGAATACAGAGGCGCTGAATACCCTTAAACAAGCACTCGATCGCGTTCGGACCCACCTGCCCGATAGCCCTGTGCCCGATCAAATGGCGCTGCTGCTGGCGCCCGGAGTACTCAAAACCGATGCCGTAAGCGACACAGTGTTAAAGAGCGCGTGTAACGAGGCGATGTCGGCAGCGATCACTGAGCTCATAGCGCAACGCCAGAGCGAGGGCTCGGCGCTTAGACAACTGGTACTGCAGCGGGTAGGGGATATGTCGAGTCGACTCGGCCTGTTGCGGGAAAAACTCCCCCAACTCAGGCAGCAACAACGGCAACGCATACTCGACAAACTAAGCTCAGCATCGGTACAGGCAGACCCCCTGCGGCTTGAAGAAGAGCTGGTCTATGTGGCTCAGCGGGCTGATGTCGATGAGGAAATGGACCGTCTAGATGCACATTTGGCGGCGATCACCGCTGCCCTTGAGGGTCGGGAGCCCTGCGGACGTCGTTTAGATTTCCTGATGCAAGAACTGAACAGAGAGGCAAATACCCTGTCCTCAAAGTCTACAGCGATCGATACCACCAACACCGCCGTTGAGTTCAAAGTACTCATAGAGCAAATGCGCGAGCAAATCCAAAATATTGAATAGAGCCGAAGGTTCTCAGGTAAACCCCATGGTGCAGGTAACAACGAACATAGCAAAAGGTCATCTCCTCACGGTCTCTGCGCCCAGCGGCGCCGGCAAAACATCCCTCGTACGCGCGGTGGTAGAGCAAGACGATAATCTGCGGGTGTCGGTCTCCCACACCACCCGATCAATGCGGCCAGGGGAAATAGACGGTAAGAACTATCACTTCACCAACCGAGCAGCCTTCGAGAAAGCGCGAGACGAGGGGGCGTTCTTTGAATGGGCCGAGGTCTTTGGCAACTTATACGGCACAGCTAAATTGGAAGTAGAGCGCACCTTGGCCGAAGGCATCGACGTGATTCTTGAGATCGATTGGCAAGGGGCCCAGCAGGTTAAAAAAGTGATGCCCGAGTGTTGCACCATTTTTATCGTGCCACCGTCAGTAGCCACACTCGAAACCCGACTGCGGAGTCGAGGGCAAGATGATGACGCGACGATCGCGCGCCGCATGGCCGATGCAAGGCGGGAGCTAGAGCACTGCATCGACGGGGATTACCTCATTTTAAATGACGATTTCGAAACCGCCCAAAGGGACTTACAAGCCATTATTCGAAGCGAGCGCTTGAGAACGGCGCGTCAGCAACAGTGTCTTCACCCGGTACTCAATGATTTGCTGGCACAGTGAGATTAGTGCCAATAATCGCTACGCCCATTAAGGTTTATCTGGGCTATACTGTGCGGCCGATTTGACCGATCCAATCATAGGAGCACAGCTTCATCATGGCACGCGTTACCGTAGAAGATTGCCTTGAGCATGTCGATAATCGTTTTGAGCTGGTGATGCTTGCGTCACGTCGCGCTCGCCAGCTAGCCACCGGTGGCAAAGACCCCCTCGTTGAAGAGGAGTCTGATAAGGCAACCGTTATCGCTTTGCGCGAAATTGCCGAAGGCATGATCACCTCCGAGCTTATGGCCCGGGAAACCGAAATCGAAGCCGAAGAAGAGTTTGCAGCGAGCTTCGAAACACCGCTGTACTAATACAGCGGTTAGCCGTGCACCGTGGTTGCCAATACCCTGTCAGCCTTAAGCGGCTCCCTCTCTGACGTTACCGCACGCTTTCGCTCCAGATCGGACACGTTTCGTCCCATCGTTCACTCGGGTCGGGGATCACTTGCCGGCCTTGAGGACACGCTAGCTACCTACCTCACCCAAGAGCAAGCGCAGCACGTAAAACGCGCCTACTATTTCGCCGAGCAAGCCCACTACGGACAAGTTCGTCGCAGCGGCGAGCCCTATGTTACCCATCCACTAGCGGTCGCCGGCATCTTGGCAGACATGCACATGGACCATCAAAGCCTGATGGCGGCCTTGCTCCATGACACCATCGAAGATACCGGGGTTACTAAAGACGATATCGGTGCCCAGTTTGGTGAGGCAGTGGCCGATCTGGTCGACGGTGTTTCAAAGCTGACCCATATCGAGTTTGACAGTGTCGAACTCAAACAAGCGGAAAACTTCCAAAAAATGGCCCTCGCCATGGCGCGCGATATCCGCGTGATCTTGGTCAAACTCGCGGATCGCTTGCACAATATGCGCACCTTGGGCGTGCTCAAGCGCGATAAGGTGCGCCGTATTGCCATGGAAACATTGGAAATCTACGCGCCCATTGCCATGCGTCTAGGTATGAACAGTGCGCGCATGGAGTTTGAAGATTTAGGTTTCAAGGCCCTTTACCCGATGCGTGCTCGGCGCATAGAAGCGGCCGTTGCACAGGCTCGGGGCAACCGTAAAGCCCTCGTCGATCAAGTTAAAGGTCAGATCGAACAGACTCTGCAGCGGGAAGGCTTAACCGCACAGGTCATTGGGCGCGAGAAGCACCTTTACAGCATCTATTCAAAAATGAAGAGTAAGGGTAAGTCCTTCTCGGAAATCATGGATATTTTTGCCTTCCGTATCGTGGTGGATTCAGTCGACACCTGCTACCGCACACTAGGGGTTATGCATAGCTTGTATAAACCGGTACCAGGTGAATTCGCAGACTATATCGCCATTCCCAAAGCGAACGGCTATCAATCACTGCATACGGTATTAAAAGGAATGCATGGTGTTCCCATTGAAATCCAGATTCGTACCCGTGAGATGGAGGACATGGCTAATAACGGTATAGCCGCCCACTGGCTGTACAAATCCGATACCGGCACCGCCAGCGCCTCCCACGCCAGAGCAAGAGAGTGGGTTCAAGGGCTGCTCGAGATGCAACAACGCGCGGGCAATTCCCTTGAATTTATCGAAAGCGTCAAGATCGATCTGTTCCCCGACGAGGTGTACGTGTTCACCCCCAAGGGAGACATCATGGAATTGCCAAAAGGCGCCACCGCTGTCGATGCTGCCTATGCTATCCATACCGACATTGGCAATCGCTGTGTTGCCTGTCGCATCAACGGCAGATTGGCCCCGTTATCTGAGCC
Source organism: uncultured Halieaceae bacterium (assembly GCA_913057135.1). Lineage (GTDB taxonomy): Bacteria > Pseudomonadota > Gammaproteobacteria > Pseudomonadales > Halieaceae > Luminiphilus. Next base: position 116,982 of record CAJXNM010000001.1, on the reverse strand, counting down.
CTTACAAAGCGGCCAAACTGTGGAAATTGTGACATCACCCAGTGGCCGCCCGAGTCCCGCATGGTTCAACTACGTGGTCACCGCAAGGGCGCGAACCCATATTCGGCACTTCCTAAAAGACCAACGACGGGAAGACTCCATAGAGTTGGGTCACAACCTGCTGGCCAAAGCGCTGATGGCCCATGATGTGCGGCTAGAGGATATTCCTGAGACCACATTGCAATCGGCCTTGGAGCAATTGGGCCGCAAAGACATCAACGCTTTATTTGTGGATGTAGCCCTGGGCAACCTACTGCCCCACATTGCCGCAAGCCACCTAGCCGGACTATCGGTAAGTCCATTGGCTCAAAAAGGCAGTGACGCTGTCGCCGTCAGGGGCACCGAAGGCTTTGTACTAACCTACGCCAAATGTTGTTGCCCATTGCCAGGTGATCCCATTGGCGGCTATTTGAGCCCCGAAAAAGGCCTGGTTGTGCATCGGGAAAACTGCCGTAATCTCGCAGATATGCGCCATCAACCCGAGCGCCTCATGAATTTGCGTTGGGACGATGAGGTTAATGGCAATTTCCCCGTGGGCTTGCGGGTTGAAGCGGAAAATCGGCGAGGCTTAATCGCGGTAGTGGCAACACGGCTCAACGCCATTGGCATTAACATCGAGCGCATCGCCACCCGGGATAAAGATATTCAATTCACCAACGTCGACATCGAGTTGCAGGTGCATGGGCGCATTCACTTGGCTCGTATCATGAAACGACTGAGAACCGTCGATGGGGTGCGCCGGGTATACCGCTCGGCCCGTCGCTAGCGGTGACCCTCTCAGCACCTTCCCCCTGAGGACATCAATATGACTAATCGAGCCGTCATATCAACAACCAGCGCACCCCAAGCCATCGGACCCTACTCACAAGCGGTTAAAGTGGGCAATACCGTATGGATTTCGGGCCAGATTCCCCTGGACCCGTCGACAATGACCATTGTATCTGGGGGCATTGAGGCGGAAGCGGTTCAGGTTTTTAACAACCTAGCGGCTATCGCTGACGCGGCCGGTGGCAGTTTGAATGATACCGTTAAGCTGAATATCTCACTGACGGATCTTGGGCACTTTGCCGCGGTCAACGACATCATGACCCAATTCTTCGATGAACCGTACCCCGCGCGCGCCTGTGTGCAAGTGGCCGCATTACCCAAGGGGGTTGGCATCGAAGTGGAGGCAGTGCTGGTTATTTAGTGCCGGACAATTAGCCCAGCATCGCTTGATAACCGTCTTTGTAGCTAGGGTATTGCAAGCGAAAACCCTGCTCGTGAAGCAGGCGATTATCACAGCGACGATTGCCGCGCTGGGCTGCCCCGGGCACGGGCGATGCGGGTCCTGGGTTTTTAATCGGCACAGCAGCGCCTCCCAGCCCCATGGTCTCAGCTAGCCAACCCTCAACCTCACCGATGGGAGAAGGGGCGTCATCGGAGGCGATCATGATCGGCGGTGTCGCCACACCCGCGGCCATATTGAGTAATACCGTTGCGGCGATACTGGCCAAGTCAACCCTGTGAATGCGGTTGCTGATGCGATCGGGATCCTGGCTAAAGGCACCTCGGCGCACCCGCTCAACCAACATCCCGGGCAGCTCGCCGTAAAGTCCGGAGGCCCTTAGTACGGTGCTGGTGCAAGGAGCTGAAAGGACAATATCTTCACCCTCTTGTATGGCGACCGCGGCGGCATCGTCGGTCGTAAGCGGCGATGTTTCGGTGACCCAACCCCCATCGCGCTCAGCAAATACCCGCGTCGACGACACCATCACCGCACCCACGTTCGACTGTAACCAGCCAATCGTGCCCAGCACCGCCAAGGGGTCGCGAAAGCCACGCTCATACCCCAAGGTGTCGCGCCCCTGTGGCAAAGGGGTAAACAACAGGTAATCGGGACAGAGATACGCAAGGGAAGCGAGCGCGTTAGGGTCCGTGTAATCGACTGCATAGCCCTGAAACTCCGGGGGCAACGCCGTTACAGTGCGGCGCAAAGCGGAAATTGACCAGCCCTGTGCATGCAACTTCAAGCCGACACGGGTACCGATATCGCCGCAACCGACAATGGCTAAATGGGGTCCTGACACCGTACAGAGCTCCTTTGAATAAGTTAGGCTTATTATGCCTTCCAAACTTCAGGACTGCTCCCGCTTTGACCCAGCATCCGTTAACCCAAAGCCTTGGCGCATTAAAAGGAATCGGTCCAAAGCTCGTTGAGCGACTTGGGGATATGGGGCTGCACACCGTTGAAGATATGCTGTTTCACTTTCCCCTGCGCTATCAGGACAGGACCCGAATAACACCCATTGCCGGCCTGCAAGATGGCCTCGATGCGGTGGTCAGCGGCGAAATTCGCATGGCCAATGTGGTGCCCGGGCGTCGGCGCGCACTGGTGCTGAAAATCGACGACGGGACAGGCGTGCTCACTGTCCGATTTTTTCATTTTCGCCAAGCACAGGTGCAACAACTCAAGCCCGGACGCCCGATCAATGTCTTTGGCCAAGCCCGTTGGTCGGTCAATGGCCCCGACATGGTACATCCGGAATACCGAGTCGATGACAATAGCCAACTGCTGGAGGAGGCGCTGACACCCCTGTACCCCACGGTTGAGGGCATTGGTCAAAGCATTTGGCGCAAACTAACCGATCAGGCCCTGGCCCTTTTGAACCAGTCACCCCCGGAGGACTTACTTAAAGATCTACAGCATCCGTTCACCTTGGTAGACGCGTTGTACTACCTGCATAGACCACCGGCCTCGGCACCGGTAGCCCAAATTCGCGAGTGGCAACATCCCGCCCAACTGCGCTTAGCCCTTGAAGAACTCGTCGCGCACCAGCTGTCCCTGCAACTGCTACGGGCGGAGGAAAAATCCTACAAAGCCCCAGCCATCAACGATCGCAATTCACGGGTCGCGTCATTCTTAGCAACGCTGCCTTTTGAACCCACAGGGGCCCAGCAACGGGTTTCGACAGACATTGCCAAGGACATGGCGGCAACGTCACCGATGTTGCGCTTGGTACAGGGTGATGTCGGCTCCGGAAAAACACTGGTAGCCGCTATCGCGGCGCTTAGAGCAATCGATGCGGGTTATCAAGTGGCACTCATGGCGCCCACCGAACTATTAGCAGAGCAGCATTTGCGTAACTTCAATCACTGGTTTGGGCCGCTGTCCGTTAACATCTGCTGGCTTAGCGGCAAGGTAAAAGGCAAGGCACGGGTAGAGGCCCTCAGCACCATTGAGTCGGGGACTGCGCAATTGGTGATTGGGACCCATGCGCTGTTCCAAGAGGGGGTAAAATTTAAGGGGTTGGCACTGGTCATTGTCGATGAGCAGCACCGGTTTGGCGTACACCAACGCTTGGCGCTCACCCAAAAGAGCGGCGACAATGCCATGCCTCACCAGCTAGTGCTCACAGCCACGCCCATTCCACGCACGTTGTCGATGCTGGCATACGCCGACCTAGACTGCTCGGTGATAGACGAGTTACCACCAGGTCGAACCCCTATCAAAACATCACTGATCGACAGCAATCGTCGCCCTGAGGTTATTCAGCGGGTGGCAAGCGCCTGCAGAGAGGGACGACAAGCCTACTGGGTGTGCACGCTCATAGACGAAAGCGAGCATCTTGACGCACAAGCAGCGCAGGTGGTCGCCGAACAACTGCAGTCAGCGATGCCAGACGTAAGCGTGGGACTCATCCACGGTCGCTTGTCCAGTAACGACAAAGAGGCGGTGATGCAGCGCTTTAAATCTGGCGATATCGCCCTGTTAGTGGCCACCACGGTTATTGAAGTCGGGGTCGATGTACCCAACGCCAGTCTCATGATTATTGAAAATCCCGAGCGCTTGGGGCTGGCCCAGTTACATCAACTCCGTGGCCGAGTCGGGCGAGGCGCCACCGCCAGTTTTTGTCTGCTGTTGTACCAATCACCCCTAGGTCAAAACAGCCGGGCGCGTTTGAACGTGATGCGTGAGAGTAACGATGGCTTTTTCATCGCTGAAGAGGATCTGCGCTTACGGGGTCCCGGCGAACTATTAGGCACCCGGCAAACAGGCATGATGACCTTTCGAGTGGCACAACTGCCAGAACACGATGACCTCCTTGATGAGGCTTGCGCGATAGCGTCAGCCATCGCCAATGAAGGCAGCGATCGAATGAACCAATTAGTACAACGCTGGACGGCTGATCGACAAGCCTTTGCAAGGGTTTAGCCAAGTCGATACAGACCATTTCTGACGAGGACCCGCTACAATGGGCGGCCAAATTTGAGCACTAAGGCGCAATGTGACTTCAAGTAGCGGTATCGCCCCTCCGTCGAAATGGCGTGGACTTATCGAAATCATGCGCTTCGATAAGCCCATTGGCACCTATTTGCTCGCCGCACCCACCCTATGGGCGCTAGTCATTGCTGCAGGCGGGGCACCGAGCCCAGATCTTCTCTTGATCTTTGTGCTCGGTGTTGTAGTCATGCGGGCAGCGGGCTGCACCGCCAATGATCTGGCCGACCGTCATCTAGACGGCCACGTCGAACGAACCCGCACGAGGCCACTGGTAACCGGGGCGTTAACACCAGGCGAAGCACTCGTGCTGTTATTGCTGCTGTTACTGGCTGCGCTGGCTCTCGTGTTGCTGACCAATCCACTCACGGTGAAACTAGCACCCATCGGCGCTGCACTGGCCTTGGTCTATCCGTTTATGAAGCGGGTCACCTACTTACCCCAGTTTGTCTTGGGTGCTGCGTTTTCCTGGTCAATCCCCATGGCATTTGCGGCCACGACCGGAGAGCTAACCCCGGGACTCTGGTGGTTGTTCGGTGCAAACCTATTGTGGACGGTGGTCTACGACACCCAATACGCCATGGTCGATCGGGAAGACGACCTGCAAGTCGGTATCAAATCAACCGCTATACTATTCGGCAACCTCGATCGCCGGATCATCGGCATGATGCAACTGTGCTGCCTCGGTTGTTTCTGGGCCACCGGTTACGCGTTTGACTTAGGTCATGTTTACGTCCTGTCGATTATGATGGTGGCTGGTTTATTCGCTTGGCATCAGTGGCTCATCAAAGATCGAGATCCCAAAGCCTGCTTCAAAGCGTTTAATCAAAGTAAGTGGATCGGTGTCATTGTTTTACTAGGACTAGTGGGACAGTTCACGGTGAACAACGTAATTACAGGGTAAGTTCACCGATAGCAACAGGACCAATCCCATGCAGTTGCATGTGCACAGCACCATCAATGACCTGTCTGCTAAGGACTGGGACACGTGGTTTGGTGGTGATTATCCGTTTCTTCGACATGACTTTCTTCGGGGTTTGGAAGAGGCCGACTGCACAACCGCCGCCAGCGGCTGGCAGCCCTGTCATTTGGTGCTGCGTAATGACCAAGACACGGTTGCCGCTGCCCCTGGATTTCTTAAAAGTCATTCTTACGGGGAATACGTCTTCGATTGGTCCTGGGCCGATGCATGGCAACGACAGGGGCTTAGCTATTACCCAAAACTGATCACCGCGGCGCCCTTTACGCCCGCAACAGGGCCGAGGGTTTACACCAATCCCGCCTACCCAAAGGCACTGGAACAATTACTAACCGCCATTAAAGGGCTGTGCCATGAGCAGGGTATTTCAGGCTGGCACAGCTTGTTTAACGACGTCGAGAGTGTTGCTGCATTCGATACCGCAGGCCTGCACCAGCGTCAAACAACCCAATTCCACTGGTTCAACCGGCAGTACACCAGCTTTGACGATTTCTTGGGGACCTTTGCCAGCCGCAAGCGCAAGAACTTGAGACGGGAGCGTGCACGAGTAAAAGAACAGGGCTTACAGCTGGAGACGCGGGTTGGTGATCAGATTAGCGCCTCTGACTGGACATTTTTTCATCACTGCTATCAAATGACTTACGCGAAACGCAGTGGCCACGGCGGCTACCTGACGCGCGCTTTTTTCACCGATGTATGCCCACGCTTGACCGCCAATACGGTCATGGTCATTGCCTCTAAGGACCAACAGCGACTTGCAGCTGCCTTGTACTTTCGCAGTACCAACACCTTATTTGGTCGCTATTGGGGCTGTCTTCAAGAATTCGACTACCTACACTTTGAAGCCTGCTATTACCGTGGCATTGAGTTCTGTATTGAGCAGGGCCTTGAGCGGTTCGATCCGGGTGCACAGGGCGAGCACAAAATCCAACGGGGCTTTGAACCCGTGCTGACCCACTCCCACCACTGGATTGCCGAACAGGGTTTTGAAAGTGCTATTGCGGCTTTTTGCGAACGAGAGCGGCAGCAGGTGGAACATTATCGGGACGAGGCGCGCACGCTGCTGCCCTTCAAGCAGGGTTAGTTATCCCGCGGGAGGATGATCCCGCAAAAATACCCACTCTCTGGCGGAGGATTGTTCAGGGCAGAAGTAATAGCCATCGCCCGTGAATGCTTTCAAAGACTCAGGCTCGTTGAGCCCTTCGCTGCAAATATAGCGCGCCATGACACCGCGGGCTTTTTTTGCATAAAAACTAATAATCTTGTGCTTGCCGTTTTTCAGGTCTTTGAACACCGGGGTGATAACCTCAGCATCGAGGGCTCGGGGCTGAACCGCCTTGAAATACTCGTTTGAAGCAAGGTTTACCAATACCGGTGTGCCGGAGTCAGCAATACTCTGGTTGAGTTCGTCGGTGATAGCACTGCCCCAGAATTCGTACAGATTACGACCGCCAGTATTTTGAAACTTTAGCCCCATCTCTAGCCGATACGGTTGCATCAGGTCCAAGGGTCTCAGTAGCCCATAAAGCCCCGACAGAATACGCACATGATCCTGAGCAAATGCCAGGGCAGCTTCAGATAATGCTTCCGCCTGTAGCCCGGTATACACATCGCCCTTAAATGCCAGCACCGCCTGTTTAGCATTGCTGAAATCGAAAGGGGGCTGCCAATCCATGAACCGTTGATGATTAAGGTTGGCGATGGCTTCACTGACACCCATAAGATCGCGGATCTCTTGAGGGGTCAATCGTCGTGCATCCTCAACAAGGGTGCCGGCACGCTCAAGGAACTGGGGCTGCGTATGGGCCTCGGTGACAGGCGGTGTGTCAAAATCTAGGGTTTTTGCAGGCGATAAAACGGTTAGCACAACGATCCCTCTACTCGACTTTCGGTGGGTTGCGGGGCTTGGTTTCGGTCGGAAGATGATAACCTTGTGGGGTCCGACACAAAACAGGAATAACACCTGTGTCCCTGCGACCGACAATACCATCAGACACAGAACCTCATGCGGGTATCCGTATTGGTCAGGCTATTGACGCCGGTGCACAGTGGCTGGCGTCAAAACTGGCGTGGATACCCTTGATGATGGCGATTTTAACCGCGATTGTGGTGGCGCTCCGCTATCTATTTGGGGTGGGCTTCATTGCGGGGCAAGAGGGGGTCATTTATCTGCACAGCACACTTTTTATGCTGGGCGCTTCCTGTGCCATGCGCTTTGATGAACATGTACGGGTCGATATTTTTTATCGGCATTGGGGTCAAAAGGCCCGTGCGTGGGTCAACGCTCTTGGTCAAATTGTATTTACCTTACCCCTCTGTGCGCTCATTGGGATTAGCAGTCTCGGTTATGTGACAGAAGCGTGGTCCAGCCTTGAGGGCTCGCCAGAGCCCGGGGGTTTACCGGCGGTGTTCTTGCTCAAGGCCTTAATTCCCGCCATGGCGGTACTGCTGGCTTTACAGGCTATGGCAGAGATCATTCGCGCGGCCAAGCAGCTGCTGGCATTGGCACAACCACGCCAGCACAAGACAGAGGCAAATCATGGTTAACGGAGAATTTGCACTGTTACTGTTTGGGGTCGTGTGCGCACTGCTGATGCTGGGTTTTCCCGTTGCACTCACCCTTGGGGGCACGGCGCTGGCGTTCGCTGCACTGGGCACCCTGCTAAATGTCTTTGATGCGGGCTACTTATCAGCACTGCCGGCGCGCATCTTCGGCACCATGAATAACCAGACGTTGGTGGCGGTGCCCCTCTTTATTTTGATGGGAAACACCCTTGAGCGGGCGCGCATCGCGGAAGAGTTATTAACCAGCATGGCTCGGCTTTTTGGACGCAAACCCGGTGGCTTGGGCATTGCCGTCATCGTGGTGGGTGCACTCCTAGCCGCCAGCACCGGTATTGTCGGTGCCACTGTCGTGACCATGGGCCTACTATCACTGCCCTCTATGTTGCGGGCCGGCTACAACCCAGCCCTCGCCGCCGGCACTATTTGCGCAACAGGTACCTTGGGCCAGATTATTCCCCCCTCTATTGCCCTGGTACTGCTGGGAGACATTGTGTCCAGTGCCTACACCAAAGCACAACTCGACATGGGGGTTATCAATACCAGTACCGTATCGGTGGGCGACCTATTCAGCGGTGCACTTGTGCCCGGCCTTCTGCTGGTGGCGCTGTATATCGGCTACGTGCTCATTGTCGGGCTTATCACCCCATCGAAGGCACCACCCGCAATCACAGAACGCTTCGACTGGCGGCCCTTTTTAATCGGGCTAGTACCACCACTGGCGCTTATCGTGTTGGTATTGGGCGCCATTTTAGTGGGTGCGGCAACACCCACAGAAGCGGCGGGGGTCGGTGCCATCGGTGCTCTACTGTTGGCGCGCATCAAGGGTCAACTCAGTAGAGATCAACTTCGGGATATTGGTCACTCAACCCTGATGGTCACCAGTATGGTGTTCATGATACTCGTCGGGGCGGCGGTGTTTTCCTTGGTGTTTCGGGGGTTTGGCGGGGAGGAGTGGGTTCAATCCTTCTTTCTGTCGATGTCCGGGGGGCCAGAGCACGCGCTCTTGGTGGTGATGGTTGTTCTGTTCCTTCTAGGGTTCATCCTCGACTTTATTGAAATTACCTTCGTGGTGGTGCCCATTGTCAGTCCCATACTACTGGCCATGGGATTCGATCCCATTTGGCTCGGTATTATGATCGCTCTAAATTTACAAACCTCGTTTCTGACACCACCCTTCGGTTTTGCTCTATTTTACCTGCGTGGCGTTGCTCCAGAGGGATTACGCACCGGCGCCATTTACACGGGCGTTATTCCGTTTATCCTCATCCAAATAGCGGTAATGGCGCTTCTGTGGACGACGCCGACTCTGGCGACCTGGCTACCGGGTTATTTTGATCGGTGACCCCACGCACCACATGAACTGCCCACTTTCAGAAAACGTAAACGGCTGGGCTCGCGGCAGAATCGCCCTCAATATGGAATGCGAACTATGAATGACATCGACACCAACCCCACACCACAGGGGGATTTATCGCTGCAAACCGTCGCCATGCCCAGTGATACTAACCCCCATGGGGATATCTTCGGTGGTTGGTTGATGTCACAAATGGATTTAGCGGGCTACGTGACGGCCTGCGATGTTGCAGGTGGGCGCGTTGCAACCGTTGCCGTCGAGGGCATGTCCTTCCTAACCCCTGTGCATGTTGGTGCCGTCGTCAGTTGCTACTCAGATGTTGTAGAGATCGGTCGCAGTTCCGTGCGCGTGGTGGTTGAGGTGTGGATTAACTCGCGCCACGACGGTGAGCCGCTCAAAGTCACCGAGGGCACGTTTGTCTACGTGGCCATCGATAACGACAAACGCACTCGGCCCATTAAAAACCGCTAGTCCGTGTAAAAACCGCTAGTCAGTTGTTGCCTGTGGGCGGCAGTACCCTAGCCCGCGCATCGAGGTACGCCTGCTCAGAAATAGCATGATAGGCACGGACGTCGTCGTAAAACCCTTGGTAGGAACGCTGAATCTTTGCGGCCATCGGATCAGAAGCAACTAAGGCGGCCATGACCTCTTGTGCTCGCTGATGCAGTCGAGCAAACACATCGTCAGGTAGGCGTCGCAAGTCCGTACCCTGATCGAGCAGGTCGCGTAATGACTCGTTATTGCGGGCGGTGAACTCATCAAGCATAGCCGCGTTAGCGGCTCTCGCGGCGGCGCTCACCACGGCCTTTAAATCGTCGGGTAGCGCGTTATAAGCACGATCATTAATGATGAACTCGAGCATGGCACCGGGTTCATGCCAGCCAGGATAATAGTAGTAATCGGCCACTTCATTTAAGCCCAAGGTGCGATCGTTGTAAGGGCCAACCCACTCGACCGCATCAATCACGCCGGTCTGCATCGACGTGTAAACCTCACCACCGGCGATACGCACCGCCGTGCCTCCAGCGGCATCAAACACCTCACCCGCAAGACCGGGAATGCGCATCTTCAGACCTTTGAGATCATCGGCACTGCGCAGCTCTCGGTTAAACCACCCGGCCATCTGGACGCCAGTACTGCCGCCGGCAAAAGGAATCACATTGAAGGGCTGATACAACTCGCGCCAAAGTTCCAATCCGCCACCGTAGTGGAGCCAACCGTTCATCTCTTGAGCCGTCATACCAAAGGGTATAGCCGTAAAAAAAACCGCGGCGGGGATTTTGCCTTTCCAATAATAAGCAGCCCCATGGCCCGCTTGCGCCACACCTTGGCTGACCGCGTCGAACACACCAAAAGCGGGCACAATTTCCCCTGCGCCAAACACCTTCACCGACAAACGACCGTTACTCATGGCGTTGACGTAACGGGCAAAGTTTTCAGGGGCACTGCCAAGACCCGGTAAGTTTTTCGGCCAGGTAGTCACCAATTTCCACTCTATAGCGGTGGTTTCCGGTAACCCTTCGCCAGTCGCTTGCTGAGCGCTGTAGGCCGTAGAGCCGCGGGTCAACCGGTAATGGTCTATCGACCAGAGGGCGATGACGAGTACGAGACCTGCGACTAATCCCAAAACGACGATCGGTAGAAAACGTTGCGCCAACGGATATCTCCTCAACAGGGTTCGAGGTTGGCGTACTGTAATACCAACCATTTAGTGCCCTCGGCGAAGCTCACTTCAACACGTGCGTTGCTGCCCCTGCCTTCGAAATTCGTCACGATACCCTCGCCGAATATTTTATGGTTTACACGCTGACCCAGCTGTACGCCTGCATCCTGCTGGGCCGCATTCGACACCGACGTCATCGATGACAAAGGCCGAGTGATGGTATTGCCCAATCGAACTTCGTTAATCAGCTCCGTGGGTATCTCGCGAACAAATCGCGATGGGGTATTGTATGACTCTTGGCCGTGCAACCGCCGACTTTCAGCATAGGTCATAACCAGCTTTTCCATCGCACGTGTGATACCCACGTAGCACAGGCGTCGCTCTTCCTCGAGGCGACCCGGCTCATCAAGGGACATGCGGTGGGGGAATAGGTTCTCCTCCATCCCCGCAAGAAACACCAATGGAAATTCGAGTCCTTTAGCCGAGTGCAGCGTCATCAGCTGAACGCTGTCCTCATGGGCATCGGCCTGAGCATCGCCAGCATCGAGGGCAGCATTATCGAGGAACTGCTGCAGTGGAGACAGATCGTCGTCCTCTGGCACGAACGCCTTAGCCGCCGATACCAGCTCCTCCAAGTTTTCCACCCGCGCTTGACCCCGCTCGCCCTTCTCGGCACGGTGATACTCCAGCAAACCACTGCACTGAATCACGTGCTCCACCAATTCCTGTAGGGACAAATCAAGGGTGGCGGAGTCGAGCTCATCGACCAATGCCTGAAAACCCGCCAGTGCACCCAATGCTCTCGGGGGCAACAGTTTCTCATCCCGAGCAATAGTAATAGCCGCCCAAAACGCCACCCCGCGATCCCGCGCCAAAGTGCGCAATTGCTCGAGGGTTTTACCACCTATACCCCGAGGGGGAATATTGATCACACGCTCAAGGGCATTGTCATCGCTGCGGGTTAGCAGAAGCTTCAGGTAGCCGAGGGCATTGCGAATTTCGAGGCGCTCATAGAATCGCTGGCCACCATATATACGGTAGGGAATTTGCGCCCGTATGAGCGCCTCCTCCAAGACACGGGACTGGGCATTTGAACGATAAAGGATAGCTACTGAAGCGCGATCATGGCCGGCATCGAGCCAACTACCGATCCGATCAATGATAAAACGTGCCTCGTCTTGCTCGTTAAAGCCCGCATACAAATGAATGAGCTCACCTTGCTCGCCCGCGGTCCATAAATCTTTGCCAAGTCGACAGCTATTATTGGCAATCAACGCATTAGCGGCACTCAGAATCGTTTGAGTTGATCGATAGTTCTGCTCCAGACGAATAACGGAAGTTTCCGCAAAGTCTTGGCTAAAACGCTGGATATTTTCGATTTTTGCGCCACGCCAACCATAGATGGATTGATCGTCATCGCCCACCGCAACCACGGGGATACGCCGCCCCGCGAGAACACGCAACCAGGCGTACTGAATGGTGTTGGTATCTTGAAACTCATCAACCAATAGGGTGCGAAAGCGGCCCTGATAATGACTGAGGGTCTCTGGTGAGTGCAGCCAAAGCTCATGGGCGCGCAAGAGCAGCTCGGCAAAATCCACAAGGCCACCCCGCTCGCAAGCCTCTTCGTAGGCGCCATAGACCCTGTGCAGGGTCTTGGCGTACAAGTCCCCAAAGGGCGGCTCGATATGGCGAGCTCGCAGCCCCTCATCTTTTTGGGCGTTGATATACCATTGCGCCTGTTTGGGGGGCCAACGGGCGTCATCAAGATCGAGGTCACGACACACCCGTTTAACCAGACGCAACTGGTCGTCACTGTCCATGATCTGGAAGTTTTGGGGTAGTCGAGCCTCTCGCCAGTGGGCTTTTAACAAACGATGTGCCAAGCCGTGAAACGTGCCAATCCACATGCCATGGGTCGGTATCTGCAACATGTGCTCAATACGACCACGCATTTCCCGGGCCGCCTTGTTGGTAAAGGTAACCGCAAGTAAGGCATGGGGAGAAAATTGCTCGGCGCGTATTAACCAGGCCATGCGGTGCACGAGCACCCGGGTTTTTCCCGAGCCTGCACCCGCAAGCACCAACAAATTACCGGTATCGGCGGCCACAGCTTCACGCTGAGCATCATTAAGGCCGTTTAAAATATCAGAGACATTCATAGCAGGCAGTTTACCCTAAAGGGCTAAGGTACTGTTTAGATAGGTTTCAATAGGCACAGATACACATAAATTGATGTATTTCACATTTATTCAGCAGGGTTTCTGCTAGGATTTTAAATAACGATTAACGGAATCATGGGCCATGGACGAGCACAACAAAGACGACGAAAAGCGCCGCATCATGACACCACCACCTGAATGGGGTGGTGATACCGAGTCCACGGAAACCGACTGGCTTGCTGAGACACCACCAGAGCCCAGTGCTGAGCTAGACGACAGCCCGTCATCGGCCCTCGACGATGAAGTTGATTGGCTCGGCGGTGACGCCAGCGACCCTGCGCCTACAACCACCGAAACCGATGCAGGCGCATCCACCAAAGCCGTCTTTACACTGCCCGATGACGATACACAGGGCAGCGGATGGCTTGGCAATCCTGAAGACACTGCAGCTGAACCCTTGGTAACTGAACCTTTGGTGAGTGGCAACAACGCACCGGAATCCGCCAGCGAGTCAGAACTAGCGCCGGCGCCCTGGGAGGGGGATACTGCCGAGAACGCAATCGAAACGGTGAACGAAGCCCTAGCAAACGCTGACGATACGGCAGTCAGCGATGACGCAATCGCAACACTAACAGGGGAGCTATCAGCCGCTGAACAGGCCGATGAAGCTATCCGCATTCGACGGGTGGCATCCAAAGGACGTGAAGTGGATCCGCAAGCGGTGGCAGCGGAGTCCTTATTAACCGACCATCAAGCGGTTGAATCTCAAGGTCGTCGCCTACCTGTTTGGCCTTTTGTGACCGTCACAGCAGCAGCCATCCTACTCATCGTGGGCGGCTGGGGGGCGGTACAAGAACGCAACGAGCTACAGCAAGAAATCACCCAACTGAAAGGACAGCTAGGTCAAAAGCGCAGTGATGGGGATTTAACAGGTTCCCAAGAGGCTGCGTTGCTGGCAGAAAATGAATCAATGAAGGCGCAGCTCGCCACCCTGCGAGATGAGTACGCCCAGCTGGCCAGCGAAATCAGTTCTTTGCAGGATCGTTTAATGGGTTCTGTCGAGGCCAGTGAGGATGCGCCCACTGTCCTAGCGGTAGAGAATGACACCCCGGCAGCACCCGAACCGACCGCGCCTGCAACACCGGAGCCTGTGGCGGCAGCGGACGAGGCACAAGCAAAAGAGCCCGTCGACAACCAAACGCTTCTTGCCGGTAACAATGGACCAGACAGCGTTGCGGTAGCGGGCACGACTTGGTTTGTGAACGTGGCGTCCCACTCGAATAGAGAATTGGCAGCAACCTGGCGCGATCGCATCGCTGAGCGTTACGACGGTGTTCGCATTCAAGAGGCCGAGGTGAACGGCAGAACGCTGTTTCGAGTGCGCGTTCTGGGGTTCAACACTAAAGATGCTGCTGACGCTGCGCGCAAACAACTTGAGCAAGCGTTTGGCATTGGGCCCCTCTGGGTTGGTTCAATGACCGCTGCCCCAAAGGACATCACCGACGCCAAAGTGCCTACAACGAGTAAAGAAGTGCCCACAGCGAGTGAAGAAGTGCCCACAGTCAGCAAAAAAGAGCCCTCGCAGGAAGCCGCGCCCACCCCCTCTGTTGCCGCCACAGCCTCACCGGGCAGTAGAGTCGAGACGGCGCAGCTAAGCTCTAGTCCACAGACTCAAACGGCAACGCAACAGCCCTTAGAGCTACGGCCCATCAGTGATAACGGCGGCTGGTTTATTTACGTCGATACCTTCTCGCAGCCAGCTGCCGCTGACGAGCGAGCCAAACAAATCACCGAAGCTGGCTACGATGCCAAGGTGGCGGTCGAGTATCGCGCTGGGGAAATGTTTTATCGCGTGCAGGTGGTGGGCATAAAGAGCCGCATGCAGGGCGAGACCGTTGTGGCGGAATTGGCATCGCTGGGTGACATGCCCAACCTTCAGCTGCGACAATATTAGCTCGTGCACATTAAAAGCCATCAATAAATCGAGGATTTCATGCCCAATAAAGCTCTTCTTACCGCCGCCGCTGCCTTTATTTTTAGCAGCCCTGTTATGGCAAACGACTGCAAACAGCCCAGCGTGCCGGATGTACCCAACGGTGCTGAAGCATCCCTTGACATTATGATCAGCGGCCAGAAGGCGGTAAAAGCCTTTCAAGCTGACGCCCAAGGTTATCGCGGTTGCCTTGAGGCGGTGCTAGAAGATATCAAGTCAACGGCAGAAGAGGGCGACAAGGAAGCTGCAGCTGCCTTTAAAGCGGCCACCGATGCCTACAACGCCTCGGTAGCTGCGGAAGAAAAGTTAGCCTCCGAGTTTAATAGCGCTATTCAAGCCTACAAGGCGGCCAACACCAATTAAGACGGCAACTTTTCACCTCTAGCTCGGCTCACGGTGCCGGTTTATTCCACCGTCACCGATTTAGCTAGGTTACGGGGTTTATCGACATCGGTGCCCTTCGCGACAGCCACGTAGTAAGACAGAATCTGTAGGGCCACGGTATAAGCCACCGGGCCCGCCAGCTCGCTGCAATGGGGCATCGGTAAGACATGAATACCGTCACCGTCAGAGAAGCCAGCCGCTTTGTCGGCGAAGACAAATAACTCACCGCCACGGGCGCGCACCTCTTCCAAGTTCGAACGCAATTTATCGAGCAGTTCATCGTTAGGGGCCACCGCCACAACCGGCATGTCCGCATCGACTAACGCCAAGGGCCCGTGTTTAAGCTCCCCTGCGGGGTAAGCCTCAGCATGTATATAAGAAATTTCTTTCAGTTTCAGGGCGCCTTCCATGGCAATGGGATGGTAAATACCACGGCCCAAAAACAATGAATGGTGCTTTTGAATAAACCCGGTTGCCAACTGACTAATGGCTTTTTCCTGAGCCAGTACCGCCGCTACAGCCACCGGCAATTCACGCAACGCAGCGGTAAGTTGGTCACTGGCGGTTGCCGTATCGTCACTCGCTTGGGCAAGACAACCGGTAAGCATCATCAACGCCGCAAGCTGCGTGGTAAAGGCTTTGGTGGACGCCACACCGATTTCAGCCCCAGCGCGGGTCAGGAAGACCAAATCACTGGCGCGGACAATAGCACTGTGATCGACATTACAAATCGCTAGCCGCGCCACGACAGCACTATCGTTTGCGTGGTTTAAGGCGGCGAGGGTATCGGCGGTTTCCCCCGATTGGGAAATACAGACAACCAAGGTGCCCGGTAAACGCACAGAATCCCTATAGCGAAATTCCGACGCAACTTCCACTTGGCAGGGTTTTTTGGCAATCGATTCAATCCAATGGCGAGCCACCAAGCCCGCATGGTAACTGGTACCACAGGCCAGAATGAGCACCGACTGGGTTCGTGCGAACACATCCGCCGCCGTCGCACCGAAAAGACCCGGATCAAGTTGTGCTGGACCCACAGTGTCACGCAGTCGATGCGGCTGCTCATGAATCTCCTTGAGCATGTAATGCTCATAGTCCCCAAGGCCAGTGGCATCTTCATGGGCTTCGAGGCGCGCTTGATTTCGCACAATGCCATGACCGTCCGCATCGTACAGGGTGTACTGACCGGCGGTCGCGACACCGACATCACCATCTTCTAGATACACAAAAGTGTCGGTCACCGAGCGCAACGCCAAAGTATCGGAGCCTACAAAGGTTTCACCGATACCCACACCGATGACAAGGGGGCTGCCTTTGCGTGCAAAAACCAGTTCGTTGGGATGATCTTTGTGGATAACCGCCAGGGCATAGGCGCCCTCGAGCAGTGGTAACACTTGTCGCAACGCGTCGATGAGCAGTGTGCCCGGGGTCAAGGCGCGATCGATGAGGTGTACGATCACTTCAGTGTCGGTCGCCGAAACGAACACGACCCCCTGTTGCTCTAACTGGCCACGTAGCTGCTGGTAGTTTTCAATGATGCCGTTATGCACCAATGCCACGCGACCACTGGCAACGTGCGGGTGAGCATTAACAGCGCTGGGTTCACCGTGGGTAGCCCATCGGGTATGTGCGATACCAATGCAGCCTTGCATCGGGTCAAGACGCTGTGCATTTTCTAAGTTCGCGACTTTACCGCTGTATTTATGAAGCTGGAGGTTCGCCTCGTTATCAATTAACGCCATTCCTGCCGAGTCATAGCCCCGGTATTCTAGCCGCCGCAGTCCTTCCAGCAGGATTTCTGATATCTCTCGTTTCGCTATACCAGCGACAATGCCGCACATAGTTATTTATCCTTTTTACTGACAGGGCGCTGCCAACCACTGATGGCACGTTGTCGGGCTCGACCAATAACCAAGGTTTCAGCATCGGCGTTGTCGGTGACGGTTGAGCCGGCGCCGACGAAACAGCCATCGGCAAGCTGCAACGGTGCAACCAAGGTGCTGTTGGAGCCAACAAACACGCCGTCGCCTAACTGTGTCCGGTGTTTATTAACACCATCGTAATTACAGGTAATGGTGCCTGCGCCAATATTGCAAGCATCGCCCACGTCGCTATCGCCAATGTAGGCCAGATGGTTGGCTTTGCTGCCGATACCGAAACGACTATTTTTTGTTTCAACAAAATTGCCTATTCGAGCGCCAGACGCCAGCTGTGTGCCCGGCCTGATACGTGCAAAAGGCCCAATACGACAATTTTCCTCGATAATTGCCCCGTCGATATAACTATAGGCATCGACCACCGTACCTGCGGCAATGTGACAGTTCCTCAATACACAATGGGCGCCGACAGTGACGCCATCGTCTAATACGACCTCGCCCTCGATAACCGTATTAATGTCGATAACCACATCCTGACCGCAACGCAATGTACCGCGAATATCAATACGTTGACGATCCCGAAGGGCAACGCCATCACGCATTAATTGCTCCGCATAACGTCGCTGATATAAACGTTCTAATTGTTCCAACTGCAGACGATCGTTAATACCTTGAATAGCGAGAGCATCGTCGGTCGTCACCACCGACACCGGGTCACCATCGGTTACCGCCAACGCCAAGACATCGGGTAAGTAGTATTCCCCCTGTTGGTTATCGTTCCCGACTCGATGCAACAGGTCCTTCAATCGGGTCGCCGGCGCTGCAATAACACCGGTATTCACTTCAGTCACTCGAAGCTGCTCGTCAGTGGCGTCTTTTTGCTCGACAACCGCTTTAAAATTGCCAGTAGCGCTCCGCAAAATACGCCCGTAACCGGTGGGGTCCTCGAGTTTAGCCGCCAACACAACAGGGCCGTGGCTCGCAGATGCCGCCACCTGTTGCAATAGGGCTGCATCGATTAAAGGCACATCGCCGAACAACACCAACACCGTTGATTCTGGCGCGCAACTGGGCAGCGCTTGCAAAACCGCGTGGCCTGTTCCCAACTGCTCGCTCTGAATATGGAAGGAAACGTCGGGGGCGGCGACTGCTTGCTTAACCAGATCAGCACCATGTCCCACCACCACGTGTAAACGAGCAGGTGCAAGCTGGCGTGCAGTATTCAGCACATGGGTAAGCAACGGTTGGCCTGCTAGGGTGTGTAGCACTTTGGGCAAGCGCGATCGCATGCGCGTGCCCCGGCCGGCCGCCAGTACAACGACTTCTAACATAAGGCGTTCCTGAAGGTCCGAGTTCAGCGTAGCAGCATGCCTTATACCCGGGGGTTAGGGTCAAGTAAGGCTGAACAAAATAACAATAATTAAAAACAAAAAAACCGCCAAAGGGCGGTTTTACATCAGCCCGGGTTAATTAACCCCGGCCGCTGCGATTTTTTAACTTTCGCAAGGTTGCAAGCTGTGCGGCTGCCTCGGCCAGTTGCGCGGACGCACGACCATAGTCCAGCTCACCGCTTTGGTTAGCGAGGGCTTCCTCGGCGGCCTTTTGTGCTTCTTTAGCCGCTGCTTCGTCGACATCGTGGGCACGAATCGCGGTATCGGCGAGTACCGTCACCGTGCCACCCTGAACATCAAGATAGCCCCCGGAAGCATAGTAAACATGCTCTTCACCATTTTGTTCGATGATACGAACTGGGCCTGGGACCAAACTGGTTAGCATGGGAGCGTGTCCGTATCGGACACCCAACTCACCTGCAGCACCCGTAGCGACCACCATCTCAACTAAGCCCGAGTAAATCTGGGCTTCAGCCGACACGATGTCACAGTGTATCGTCATTGCCATAGTATGCGCCTCGAACTAGGGTCTTAGAGTTTGGCTGCTTTCTCGACCGCCTGCTCGATTGAACCCACCATGTAAAACGCCTGCTCTGGAAGATGGTCGTAATCACCTGCGAGTAAGCCTTTAAAGCCCGCGATGGTGTCTTTGAGCGAGACATAAATACCGGGTGAACCGGTGAAGACTTCGGCCACGTGGAATGGCTGTGACAAGAAGCGCTCGATCTTACGCGCCCGGGCCACTGTAAGTTTGTCTTCCTCTGATAGTTCATCCATACCCAAAATGGCAATGATGTCCTTCAACTCTTTGTAACGCTGAAGCACTGATTGCACGCCTCGGGCAACTTCGTAGTGCTCTTGACCAATGATCAGAGGATCGAGCTGGCGCGAGGTAGAATCAAGGGGATCAACCGCTGGGTAGATACCTTTTGCAGCAATATCACGACTCAGTACGACGGTAGAGTCCAAGTGCGCGAACGTGGTAGCAGGGGAGGGGTCGGTCAAGTCATCGGCGGGTACATAAACCGCCTGGATTGACGTAATCGATCCGGTCTTGGTCGAGGTAATACGCTCCTGCAGTACACCCATTTCCTCGGCGAGGGTGGGCTGATAGCCCACAGCTGATGGCATACGTCCCAACAGCGCGGACACTTCGGTACCCGCAAGGGTGTAGCGGTAGATATTATCGACGAATAACAGAACGTCACGGCCTTCATCGCGGAACTTTTCAGCCATGGTCAAACCGGTCAATGCAACCCTTAGACGGTTACCTGGGGGCTCGTTCATCTGACCATAAACCATCGCCACTTTGGACTGGTCCATATTTTCGATGTTAACAACCCCAGACTCCTGCATTTCATAGTAGAAGTCGTTACCTTCTCGGGTACGCTCACCAACACCCGCAAACACCGACAAACCTGAGTGCTCGGTAGCAATGTTGTTAATAAGCTCCATCATGTTCACGGTCTTACCGACACCGGCACCACCGAATAGGCCAACTTTACCGCCTTTGGCAAAGGGACAAACCAAGTCGATTACCTTGATGCCGGTTTCCAATAATTCTTCAGAAGCCGCCAGCTCTTCGTAGGTGGGCGCCGCTCGATGGATCGATGCGCGCTCCTGCTCGCCGATGGGTCCACGCTCATCAATAGGGTTACCTAAGACGTCCATGATTCGACCCAGGGTTTCAATACCCACAGGCACAGAAATGGGAGCACCCGTGTTATCGACCGCCAAACCACGGCTAATACCCTCGGATGATCCCATGGCAATAGCACGGACAACACCGTCACCGAGCTGCTGTTGCACCTCAAGGGTTAAGCCCTTTTCGCTGATGGTCAGCGCGTCGTAAACCTGGGGGACGCTGTCACGGGGAAACTCCACGTCGACAACCGCGCCAATTACCTGTACGACCTTTCCGCTACTCATGATCGGGTCCTCTGCTCTAGCTCTGACAACCCAGATGGGCTGTGAAATAAAAAATAGGGTTAACTAATTGCCGCAGCGCCGCCAACAATTTCAGACAGCTCTTGGGTAATTGCTGCTTGGCGTGCCTTGTTGTAAACCAGCTGTAATTCGTCGATCAGGTCGCCGGCGTTATCGCTCGCATTCTTCATAGCGATCATTCGGGCCGCTTGTTCACAAGCGCCGTTTTCAACAACCGCCTGGTAAACCTGTGACTCCAAATAACGGAGCAACAATCCCTCGATGAGCGACTCCGCATCGGGCTCGTAAATATAGTCCCAGTAATGCTCCACCTCTTTCTCATGAGGCTGTAGGGGCAACAACTGTTCAACCGTTGGTTGTTGGGTCATGGTGTTAACGAAACGGTTGGTGACTATCAGCAATTGATCGAGTTTGCCCGCTTCGTAATGATCGAGCATGGTTTTAACGCCGCCAATTAACTGTGTGACCGTGGGGTTCTCACCAATATCGCGCACCGCTGAGGTGACGTTGCCACCAACACTGTTAAAAAAGGCCACGGCTTTGGCACCAACAGCACAGATTTCGACGTCAACGCCCTGGTCGTCCCAGGCCTTCATCGACGCGAGTGCGGCTTTAAACAGGTTGATGTTCAAGCCACCACAAAGACCGCGGTCGCTGGAAATGATGATGTAACCGACACGCTTGACCTCACGCTGCTCCATGAAGACATGGCGGACTTCCGGCGAGGCATTGGCAATATTACCCATGACTTGGCGAATATGCCGAGCGTAGGGCCGCCCCAATTCCATGCGGTCTTGGGCCTTACGCATCTTACTCGCAGCTACCATTTCCATGGCACTGGTGATCTTCTGAGTACTGCGAATACTCGAGATCTTAGTGCGAATTTCCTTACCTACGGCCATCAGCGATTACCAGGTTTGGGTGGACTTGAAGGTTTCAATGGCGCTCTTGAACACAGCCGCACGATCGTCATTCCAGTTGCCATCCGCAACAATTTCAGCCATCAACGAGCCGTGCTCCGCATGCATGTACGACAACAATGCCGACTCAAACGCGCCAATCTTATTGACGTCGATATCATTCAGATAACCTTCATTGGCGGCGTATAACACGACGCCCATTTCAGCGACTGACTGCGGTGAATACTGCTTCTGCTTCATCAGTTCCGTGACTCGCTCACCGTGATCTAACTGAGCACGGGTAGCATCATCCAGATCGGATGCGAACTGAGAGAATGCGGCTAATTCACGGTACTGGGCGAGGGCAGTACGAATACCACCGGACAGCTTCTTCATGATTTTGGTCTGCGCAGCACCACCAACTCGCGATACGGAGATACCTGCGTTCATAGCGGGGCGAACACCCGCATTGAACATATCGGCTTCAAGGAATATCTGGCCGTCGGTAATCGAAATCACGTTGGTCGGTACGAAAGCAGATACGTCACCGGCCTGGGTTTCAATGACGGGCAATGCGGTCAACGAGCCGGTCTTGCCGGTGACCGCGCCGTTGGTGAACTTTTCTACGTAGTCGGCATTTACACGAGCGGCACGCTCAAGCAGACGCGAGTGCAAGTAGAAAACATCGCCTGGATAAGCCTCTCTGCCCGGGGGTCGACGTAAAAGCAATGAAATCTGACGATAAGCGACTGCCTGTTTGGACAAATCATCATAAATGATAAGGGCATCTTCACCGCGATCCCGGTAGTACTCACCCATGGTGCAGCCAGCGAACGGCGCCAAGAACTGCATGGCAGCGGGATCGGCGGCGTTCGCAGCAACCACAATCGTGTGGTCCATGGCGCCGTGTTCCTCTAGCTTGCGCACCACCGCAGCGACGGACGATGCCTTCTGACCGATCGCCACATAGATACACTTAATGCCGGTACCTTTCTGGTTGATGATGGCATCGACGGCGATAGCCGACTTACCAATTTGTCGGTCACCAATAATCAACTCACGCTGGCCGCGACCGATCGGCACCATGGCGTCGATCGCCTTAAGCCCGATTTGTACTGGCTGATCAACCGACTGACGGGCAATAACCCCCGGTGCGATTTTTTCAATCGCATCGGTTTCAGTGGTGTCGATGGCGCCTTTACCGTCGATGGGGTTACCGAGGGCATCGACAACGCGGCCCTGCAACGCCGGTCCAACGGGCACTTCCAAAATGCGCCCAGTACAGCGGCAGCTCTGGCCTTCCGCGAGGGTCTTGTAATCGCCCAACACCACCGCACCAACCGAGTCGCGCTCGAGGTTCAGTGCCAAGCCATAAACACCGCCTTCAAACTCAATCATCTCACCGTACTGGACTTCGGTGAGGCCATGAATTCGGATAATACCGTCGGTCACAGAGACCACGGTGCCTTCGTTGGTAGCCTGCGAACTCACATCCAGCTGTTCTATGCGCTGGCGAATGATGTCGGAGATTTCCGAAGGGTTCAGTTGCTGCATGACCTATTCCTCTATCAAGGTGTCAGCGCGCCGGACAGCTTATTGAGCCGCCCGCGAACTGAGCCGTCGATGACAAGATCGCCGGCACGAATCACTGCCCCGCCCAAGAGGGCAGGATCGGTTTGGGTAGTTAGTGTTACGGTACGGCTCAACTTGCGGGCAATGGCATCGGCCAAGCGCGCAGCTTCGTCATCGGTGACATCCCGTGCTGACGTTACCTCTACCTCCACCGTGGCCTCTTGCTGCGCTTTCAGCTCGGCATATTGGAGGGCCACTTCTGGCAATAACACTAGGCGATGATGGCTTGCCATAACACTTAAAAAATTACTGAGGCCAGCGGGGGCATTACCGTCGACGAGTCCTGCCACTAACTCTGCCCGATGCTCAGCGGTGCGGGCGGGGTCTTGCAGCATTGCCGACACCCTTGGCTCGCGGCTGATTGCAGCGAGGCTTTGAAGCACCTCATGCCATGCATCAAGGTTGCCTTGTGCACGCGCAACAGCAAATACAGCTCGGGCGTAGGGGCGCGCCAATGTCATCGGCTCGATCATGGATTAAGACTCCGCCGTCAGACTGTTGAGTAACGCAGCGTGTTTAGACGCGTCAATCTCAGCGGCCAAGATCTTCTCCGCACCAGCAAGTGCAAGTGCACTAACCTGCGCCATGAGTTGCTCTTGTGCCCGGGCACGCTCTTGCTCAATGTCGGCATCGGCGGCGGCTTTGATCCGCGCTGCCTCCGCCTGAGCGGCCTCTTTTGCCTCTTCTACCATCTGGCTCGCGCGCTTATTGGCGGCCTCGATAATACCAGCGGCTTCTCGCTTAGCTTCAGCCATATGTTCTACGGCCTGCTTTTGCGCAATTTCAAGATCGTGGCTGGCTCTATCCGCCGCCGCGAGGCCTTCCGCGATCTTCTGTTGCCGCTCTGCCATGGCTCCCGTAATAGGTGGCCATACATAGCGCATACAGAACAAGACGAAACCCGCAAAGGCGATCAGCTGGCCGATCAATGTCAGGTTAATGTTCACGTGTAACTCCGGTGTCTGGTGGCTGGATTAAAGACCGCGCAGGGTCTGATGATCAGCCCGCGACAACGAAGATCAGGTACATGGAGATACCAACACCGATAATCGGGATGGCGTCTACCAGACCGGCAGCGAGGAAGAAGGAAACCTGCAGTTTAGGTCCGAGTTCAGGCTGACGTGCAGAGGACTCGAGCAATTTGCCGCCGAGCATGCCTACACCGATGGCTGCGCCAAGGCCGCCGAGGCCTGTCATGATGGCCGCTGCAATGTATACCAGTTCCATAGTGCTCTCCTTGGGGTGGGTTTTCCGCGTTTCTTGCGGAAGGGTTTAGTGATCTTCGTGCGCCATGCTCAGGTAGACAATTGTCAGTACCATGAAGATGAACGCTTGTAAGGTAATTACCAAAATATGAAATATTGCCCAGCCGATTTGCAGGAGACCTGCAGGTACCATCCAGGCGATGCCGGCGCTGAAAATAACGGCGATAAGGATAAACACCATTTCACCGGCATACATATTGCCAAATAGTCGTAAACCGAGTGAGAAAGGCTTAGCCAAGAAGCCTACAAACTCGATGGTGAAGTTAAGAGGAATAAACGCCGGATGGTTAAAGGGCACCAGCGTGAGCTCTTTGACAAAACCGAATCCTTTGACCTTAATCGAGTAATAGATCATCAGGAAGAACACGCCCAGAGCCATGCCCATAGTGATGTTGGGGTCGGTAGAAGGGACCACCTTTTGGTAAGGAATACCAAGGGCGACCAACAGCACTTCAGGGATCAGATCAACGGGGATCAAGTCCATAAAGTTCATGAGGAAGACCCAGACAAAAATAGTCAGCGCTAACGGGGCTACCAGCGGGTTGCGGCCGTGGAATGTGTCGCGCACCGTGCCGTCGACAAACTCAACGACCATCTCAATAAAGTTGACCAAGCCGCTTGGGGTGTCGGCGCTGGCTTTGCGCGCCACTTTTGCGAACAACCAGCAAAAGATAATGCCCAGACTTAAGGACCAAAACATAGAGTCTAGGTGAATGGCGTTGAAACCCATTGCAGTGGCTTCTTCACCACCATGGGCAATCGTCCACTGACCGCCAGGACCTACGATGTCCGTACCGTGTTCGGTATGGCGCTCGTAACCCTCGGGTAACTTGCCAAAAGTCAGGTTTGTCAGGTGATGCTTAATGTAGCCTGCTACTGTCTGCTCGCCGCCACTGCCTGCCATGCTTTTGTACCCTGTTTGCTATCGATTCACTCTGGCGGCCAATACGGCCGTCGATGCGGTGGTCGTCACTATGGCAATAACCGTGCCCAACAGTGTGGCCAATAAGGTCGCTTGGGGAACGGTCGCAAACCATAGCCCATAACCTGCCGCGCAGAGCGCAAATTTACCCAGCGCCAGCCAAGCTGACTGCTGACCTGCCTCGCGATTTACACCGCGAAGGTAAAACCAAAGCTGAGGCACGAGTACGACACACGCCCCAACCAATATATCGGTGCCAATGGCCAGCCCTAACGTAGCGCTGGCTATTGCAGACGCCACGGTAGCAGCGCATGCACCTACTAGGGTCACACCCAACAATGACCGCCGCAATTGGCGCCAGGGTGTAATCACCATAAACCTATGGAAGGTAGCCACAAGTACACACGTGGCTTGTATGACTCAAGGTCCCCCAACCAAGCGGGCGCGAGTGTAGGTGAATTAGGGCCGCGCTTCAACATGCGTGATCGTTAGCGTATTCGACCGAGAATGCCATCCAGCTCATCCAAATTGGTGTAACTGATGACCAATTTGCCACGACCCTTCGGATCGTGGTTGATCGCCACCGCTGCACCGAGTCGCTCCGACAAACTGCGCTGCAGTGCCGCTATATTGGGATCGAGGGTGGTATCGGATTTCGATGAGGACGAGCCAGCACCGAGTAACTGTTTCACCAGACGCTCGGTTTGACGTACCGAAAGTGCACCGGAAAGGACTTGTTTTGCTGCTTTTAACTGCAATGGCCCTTCCAAGGCCAGTAACACTTTTGCATGACCCATATCGAGTTGATTGGTCTCGACAAGTTCTCTGACCGATTGCTCCAGTGACAATAAGCGCAGTAGATTGGCGATGGCTGAGCGGGATTTACCGACGCGTTCGGCGACCTGCTGTTGGCTGAGCTCAAATTCCACTTGCAAGCGTCTCAGGGCCTGCGCCTCCTCAATAGGGTTAAGATTTTCCCGTTGAATATTCTCTATCAACGCCATCGCAATGGCAGAATCATCACTGACATCGCGAACAATCGCCGGAATTCGGTCCAGACCCGCCAACTGGGCAGCGCGCCAACGGCGTTCACCGGCAATAATTTCAAACTGATCACCACTAACAGGGCGAACCACGATGGGTTGCATCACACCCTCATGGCGAATGCTGCTAGCGAGCTCTTCAAGGGCTGATGGATCGAAATCCCGACGGGGCTGATATTTGCCACGCTTTAATTGCTCTAGGGGAAGTTGCCTTAAGCCATCGCCGCTTTCGTGACCTGCGGACTCACCGGGTGCTGCCTGGGTGTCTGTTTGCGGACGGGTCGATCGCACCGCCCCAATCAGCAGATCTAAGTCCTTGCTTAACCGTTTTTTACGTGTTGACACTAACGTTCCTCCAGCCGGGGGCCGGTTACTCAGTGGGCTGGGGCCTGACGCTTAATAAACTCGCCCGCTAACGCCGCGTAAGCCTTGGCACCCGTCGACAAACGATCGTAATACAGGGCGGCTAAGCCGTGACTGGGCGCTTCAGCGAGCCGAACATTTCTCGGAATGACGGTCCGGTACACAAGATCGCCGAAATGTTTATGCAACTGGGACGATACCTCACCGGTCAGGGCGTTGCGAGGGTCGTACATGGTCCTAAGAATACCCTCAATATCGAGATCGGGGTTAACCGTATCAGCCACGCGGCGAATGGTATTCAGCAAAGCCGATAAACCCTCAAGAGCAAAATACTCACATTGCATGGTAATGATGACACTGCGAGCAGCGACGAGTGCATTCACAGTGAGCATGCTCAATGAGGGAGGGCAATCGATAATCACAAAATCGTATTTGACGGCATGGGTAAGTGCATTCGCTAACCGCCGCTCTCTATTTTCTACATCGAGCAACTCGACTTCTGCGGCTGTTAAATCGCGGTTCGCAGGCACGACAAAATAACCATTGTCTTGTGCCTGAACCGCAACCTGCTCAATCGGTGTGTTATCGATGAGCAAATCATAAGCAGTGAGTTCAACACCATGCTTATCGATTCCTGATGACATCGTGGCATTACCTTGGGGATCGAGGTCGACCAACAACACGGATTTCCCCATGGCTCCAAGACTAGCGGCCAAATTGACGCTTGTGGTTGTCTTACCAACACCACCCTTTTGATTAGCCACTGCCACAGTCTTCATGTTTGCTCCAGAAGCACGAACCGGTTGTTAGCCCGCGTGCCCATAGCCAACGATTAATGTTTAGCCGCTCTCAGTTCTACCAACCAGCGCGCTTCATTAAGCCCCGGTACCGTTAAGGATTGTCGTGTCACGGGCACCACGTTAGGCCAATCATCTTGTAATGCCCGCAGTTCAGCTTCGACGTCAGCCCCCTTCATGGCAAATATCCGAGTACCCTGCCGCAGCAAGGGCTCGCACATCTTCACCATATCACTCAAACTTGCAAACGCTCGACTGACAACAAGATCGGGCACTGCAGTGGCGACAAACTGCTCTACACGGGTTTCATGCAGGCTGATGTTAGACAAGCCGAGCTGTGTTTTCACCTGAAATAAAAAACGGATTTTCTTGCCGTTGCTATCGAGCAGAGCCACTTGGCGATTAGGTTGCATAATGGCAATAGGCACACCGGGTAGCCCAGCACCTGTGCCCACATCAAGCACTGAACCTTCGGGCAAATGGGGCAAAATCGCGAGACTATCGAGCAAGTGGCGGATTACCATGCTCGGCAAATCTCTCACGGCGGTCAGGTTATACGCCTTGTTCCAGCGGCTCATCAGCTGCAGATACATCATAAGTGCTGTGATTTGCTGGGAATCAATGGCTAGTTGCAGCTGAGCCATACCCTCAGCTAGATGTCGCCTTAAGGGCTCATCCATTGGCAACGGCAGGGCGGTGATGTCGTTTTTTCAGATGCACTAACAGCAGAGATAACGCCGCAGGGGTTACACCAGAGATACGAGAAGCTCTTGCTATGGACGTTGGCCGAGCGTGAGCTAACTTTTGACAAATCTCATTGGATAATCCCGCGACGCGGCTGTAGTCAAGATCAACTGGAATGGGCGTCGCCTCTTGTTGTTGCAAGCGATCAATCTCATCTTGCTGACGAGCTATGTAGCCGGCGTATTTGATTTGGATTTGCACCTGCTCTCGAGTTTGTTCGTCGTCAATGGGGGATTCAGATAGCAAATCAGCGACGTCGTCATAGTTCAACTCAGGCCGTCGTAATAAATCGGCGAGGGAATATTCTCGCGTTAACGGATTAGTGAGTTTGGCGTTTAATGTCTCTACCCGAGGGGAAGTTGGCTGCACATAAGTCGTTGCCAAGCGATGCAACTCCGTATCAATGTCAGCTTTCTTACGTTCAAACAATTGCCACTGCTGATCACCCACCAAGCCGAACTGTCGGCCCAAAGCTGTCAATCGCAGATCCGCATTATCTTCACGCAGCAATAAGCGGTACTCCGCCCTTGAGGTGAACATGCGGTACGGTTCTTGGGTTCCTAAGGTTACAAGATCATCAACTAGCACACCCAAATAAGCTTCGTCCCGCCGAGGCTCCCAGGCGGGTAGATCGGCGCAAGCCCTGGCGGCGTTTAAGCCAGCTAAAAGCCCCTGAGCACCCGCTTCTTCATACCCGGTAGTGCCATTAATCTGACCGGCAAAATACAAACCACTAACGGCTTTGGTCTCTAGGGAATGCTTGAGATCCCTCGGGTCAAAATAATCATATTCGATGGCGTAACCGGGGCGGGTGATCTGAGCGTTTTCCATCCCCTTTATAGAGCGCACAAAGTCAAGCTGTACATCAAAGGGTAGGCTTGTCGATATGCCGTTGGGGTAAAGCTCGGTCGAGGTTAAGCCCTCGGGCTCGAGAAAAATCTGGTGTGAATCTTTATCCGCGAACCGATGAATCTTATCTTCAATACTGGGGCAGTATCGGGGGCCAGCTCCCTCAATAACACCACTAAACATCGGCGATCGATCGAGGGATTGCCGAATAATATCGTGGGTTTGCGTATTGGTATGGGTAATCCAGCAACAGCGCTGCTCAGGATGTTGATCGATAGAACCCATGAACGACATCACCGGTTCTGGCTGATCACCCCACTGTTCTTGCATGACACTGAAATCAACGCTTCGCGCATCAATGCGTGGCGGTGTACCTGTTTTTAATCGCTCGGTGCGAACGCAAAGTTCCCGCAGACGCGCTGCCAACCCAATACTGGCGGCGTCTCCCGCACGACCCCCTTCATGATTTTGCAGGCCCACATGAATTCGGCCGTTTAAAAAAGTACCGGCAGTCAGCACGATGCTACGAGCGTGAAAGGTGAGGCCAGTGCGAGTGATCGCTCCGATCACTTTATCGCCTTCCAACAACAGGTCTTCAACTGAATCTTGAAAAACAGCAAGCCCCGGTTGATTCATAATCATTGATCGAATGGCATTGCGGTACAGAACTCTGTCTGCTTGCGCTCTCGTGGCGCGAACCGCCGGGCCTTTGCGCGCGTTGAGCACTCGAAATTGGATACCCGCAGCATCGGTAGCCCTGGCCATAGCGCCGCCTAGGGCGTCGATTTCCCGAACAAGATGACTCTTGCCAATGCCGCCAATAGCGGGATTACAGGACATCTGGCCCAGGGTATCGATAGAGTGACTCAATAGCAGGGTTTTGGCACCTGCGCGCGCAGCAGCCAAGCACGCCTCTGTGCCGGCATGGCCACCACCGATAACGATCACATCAAATTGTGTTGGATACGAAGTCACTTGCCGCGCCAACCTATGAAAAGTAAACCGGAGTCACTGTGCAGGGACACCCAAGGGATGTCCATAGCTAGCAGCAGTCATTACGCCATTTGGGCGCACGAGTATAGGGCGAGGTGAGTGTTTGGAAAAGAGGCGTATCGGATAGGCTAGGTTGTTGAATTTATACGTCGTTTCAATAAGTAGTTATTTTGTCTTTGAGTGAGTAAGAGATACTGATGTAGTTACTATTGAGGCTGCAGCTGTAAGTGGATAACACGCTCAAGTCCACTAAGTAAGCATCACACAGGGGCGCATAACACTGGGTAAGGACTCTGTTTCGAACCGGTATGGTGGGTGAGTGGTCTGTGGATGGTTTGGCCGTTAAAAACGTCTGTCTTGTTATACGAAGGATGCCCAGACCTTATTAACAGCTTCGGGCTTACCGTTATCAGCTAACGTTAACGCCAGCGTTTAATGCATGCTTGTTGTGAGTATACGTTGCGAAATTTGAGTAAGAACTGTGGGTAACGTGACGTTAAGCTGTGCACCGCGCTTATTTGCCTATACAAAAAGAGCTGAATATTTCTCCGAGCAAATCATCGCTAGACAGTACACCTGTGATTTGCCCCAACTCATCGTGGGCACGGCGTAGATCCTCAGCTAGCAGTTCGCCCGCTCCGGTGGCCAAGAACTGATCGTTGGCATCGCGCAGGAGGGTGAGCGTGTTGGTCAATGCAAGCAAGTGTCGTTCGCGTGCACTGTAGGGGCTTTGAGTGGCTTCTTGTACACCTAAGAAATGTAAGATCGTCTTTTTCAATGCGGGTAGGCCATCCCCTGTGATGTTCGAGATGCACACGGTGCGGCTAAGTGTCATTGTTGAGGGTGCTGTTGTTGAGGTGGAGGTTGCGGGTCGGCCTGACTGATCAATCTTGGTGAGTACTTTAATAATATTGTCATGGGAAAGGCCCAAGAGTTCGGGTTCTTCGGCACTTTGGGGGCTATTGTCATCGCACAGGTGAAGCACCAGATCAGCATCAGCGATTGCCTTTTGGGCCCGCCGAATACCCTCTTGCTCAATGACGTCGTCACTCTGTCGGAGACCCGCGGTATCGAGGATATGTATGGGCACGCCAGCAATATTAATGTGTTCTCTGATCACATCGCGGGTCGTACCTGGCACGTTTGTAACGATAGCTAGGGCATCGCCCGCCAGGTTATTGAGCAGGCTGCTTTTGCCTGCGTTGGGTTTCCCTGCCAGTACAACCGTGGCACCCGACTGATAAATAAGCCCTTGTTGTGCCCGTTGATGAATCGTTTCACCCAGGGTCAGACCCTCTTTGAGTTGCTCTTTTACGTGCCCGTCAGACAGGAAATCAATTTCCTCTTCAGGAAAGTCTATGGCCGCTTCGACATAGACGCGCAGTTTTAGTAGGTGATTTGCCAGTTGATGGACATCCCGCGAGAAGTCGCCCCGAAGGGATGATTGCGCCAGTCGAGCGGCGGTTTCAGTTTGTGCACTGATGAGGTCAGCGATAGCCTCTGCCTGCACTAAATCCAGTTTGTCATTAAGGAATGCCCGCTCTGAAAATTCCCCCGGTCGAGCTTGTCTTGCACCCAGTTCGAAACATCGGCGTAATAAGCTATTGAGAACGATAGGCCCCCCATGACCCTGCAGTTCAATGACATCTTCACCGGTAAAGGAGTGGGGGGCAGGGAAATAGAGTGTCAGGCCGGTATCGATAGTGTCGCCGCCATCGGTGCGAAAAGCCGTGTAGTGAGCGGTTCGAGGGGTCAAACCTGACTTACCTGTCAGCGTTAAAGCGAGGGTATAGGCCTTAGGGCCTGACAGACGAACGATGCCAATGCCGCCAAAGCCAGATGCTGTGGCAACGGCGGCTATGGTATCGCTGGTGTATAACTGTCTATTGGCCACAGTGTGGTAGGTGCGGACGCTTTAGGTTTTCGCGCCTTCGCGCTCAATCGCTCGAGTGATAAACCATTGTTGAGCCATCGACAGCAAATTGTTGCATAACCAGTACAACACCAAGCCGGCGGGGAACCACAAGAAAAAGAATGTGAAGACAATGGGTAGGTACTGCATGATTTTGGCTTGCATTGGATCCGGCGGTGGCGGATTCAGCTTTTGCATAAAGTACATGGAAGCGCCCATAAGCACTGGCAGCACAAAGTAGGGATCCATGACTGATAGATCGTTAATCCATAACGCGAAGGGAGCCTGGCGCAATTCTACGGATTCCATCAGTACCCAGTAGAGCGCTATGAAAACCGGCATTTGTATCAGGATAGGAAAACACCCACCCATTGGGTTGATCTTTTCTTTCTTGTAGAGCGCCATCATGGCTTGAGATTGTTTCTGTTTGTCGTCTGGGTACTGCTCTCGGATGCTCTGCATTTTTGGCTGAACTTTCCGCATTTTGGCCATAGAGCGATAGCTGGCAGCAGACAACTTAAAGAAAGCCCCCTTGACTAGGACGGTAAGCAAGATAATAGCGACGCCCCAGTTCACCACGATGGCTTGAATTTGAGTCAGTAGCCAGAACAGAGGTTGAGCGATCCACCATAACCAACCGTAATCCACAGTTAAGTCAAGGTGTGGAGAGATTTCTGCTAGTCGGTACTGGTCTTTGGGGCCCAAATAAAGTTGTGCACTCCAGTTTGCCTCTGTTCCCGGATCAAGTTGTATGGCTGTACTCGTCAGTCCCGCGATGTTGAAGCCGGCGGCATTTTGACGCGCAAAGTATTGATGGTTTTGATTGGCTGCTGGAATCCAAGCGCTTAAAAAATAATGTTGCAGCATAGCGATCCAGCCACCTTGGTTAGATCCCTGCCAGGGGTCATCGGCCATGTCGCCAAAGCTAAATTTCTGAAATCGTTCTTCGGGGGTTGTGGTGGCGGCCCCGATAAAAGGCTGCATACCAAACCCGCTGGTATCCGCATCAGGAGCGGGTGTGCTGTCTCGTTTTAATTGTACGAAAGGGACGGCTTGCCAGCGCTCGTTGCTGGTGTTTTCGACGGTGAAGGTGAGTGTGACTAGATTGCTGTTCGGTTCAAACCGATAACTTTTGGTGACTTTGACAGCATTGTCAGTGGCAAGCTGTAAATCAATTTGCAGCGCTTTATTGCCTTGCATGCTGTAATGGGTGGCGCTGCTGGTGTAGCGGGCACGTTGGGGTGTGTCGGTGCCGTTGGGACCGACCAGTCCACTTTGGGCAACATAGGTTCGTGTATCGTTGCGCTCCAGCAATATGAACGGATCATCGGGTTGATCAATTTGATCTGGAAAATCCCTTAAAGCGGCTTCGACGATATCGCCGCCCGTAAGATCAATCACAACGTCAAGTGTATCTGTAGTGACGGTGATGAGTTGTTGCGCTGGTTTGTTGACGATGTCCTTAGTAGTTTCTACCTCTATGACGGGGACATCCAGGGGTGTGTCACTCATCGTCGTTTCATTGGAGTCAGTGGCTAAGGTCAAAGTCTGACCTGAGGTCCCAGTGTCGGTGCTGGGCATGTTCAACGTGTCGGCTAGTCGGATGCGTTCAGTTGTGTTGAGTTGTTGCTCTTTAAAAGCGGTCCACTCGCCCAATAACATGACAGCCAGAGCAGCACTGGCTGCGATAAGAAGGTAACGGGGGATATCCATAATCTCTATATTCAATGTGTTGTAGCGATGAAGAGTGATTAACAACGCGATCTGTCATCGCCACATTCGCGCTTGGATTTAAACTCTGGGACGGGATCATACCCGCCTTCGCACCAGGGATGACACCGGCTGAGTCGACGAATTGTAAGCCAAGTACCTTTTAGGACACCAAATCGCTGGATTGCCTCCGTGGCATAGTGTGAGCAAGTGGGCTCGAAACGGCATGAAGGTCCCAAATAAGGGCTAAGCAACCAGCGATAAGCGGTAAGTAGAGCGAGTGCTAAACAGGTAGGCATCTGTTTCATCCAAGAGGCTACCTTTAATAGGGTCGATGAGGTCGTCATCTGTTTGCCGAGTCTTCCAGTCGCTGCCATAGCTTCGTCAACAGCGCGTTCACGGCCTGACTGTCGAGATTATCGATGCCGCGACGCGCTAAAAATATGATGTCGAAGTTACCCTGAGCATGTGTTGCTCGTCGAAAATACTCACGCACCAGTCGTTTTATACGATTGCGTTCAACGGCTTTTCTAACGTTCTTTTTGGCAATAATCAGACCAAGGCGGGATGTGTTGTGCTGGCTAGCGCGGGCGAGTAAAAGCCCATGTTGACGGGAAGCTTTAACATCGGGCTGATCGAAAACGGCTTTGAAGTCGGCAGCGCACAACAGGCGCTGCTCGCGGCTAAAAGACTGTCTAGGGGTAGGCAGCCTTTGAGGTCTGTCTTGATTGGCGTCGATTGGGCGAATTATGCAGAAAGACGACGACGGCCCCGGGCACGGCGACGGGCGATAACTTGACGACCGCCTTTGGTGGCCATACGAGCACGGAAGCCATGGGTGCGTTTGCGCTTGAGGACGCTGGGCTGAAAAGTGCGTTTCATGTCTCTGACACCTGTAGAGAGAATATAAAGGGTCGCGGAGTATAGGGATAACAATGGCAAACATCAACAAGAACGAGCGGGTGAAACACTCGCCTGAGTTGGTCAAAAAAAGTAGCTGGTCGGTGGTCGCTCACCTGCAGACGCCTATTTTGCCTGTGTTGAGTAAAGTTGCACTCCGGTTTCACGTCACTAATTTCCGAAACAACTTACGCTTAATTAACAGCTTATTAACAGCTTAGGCAGATTCCTACTTGTCCTTTACTTGAAAGTCTTGTACGCCCATGTAGTAGCCATAAAGCATTGAAAAATAATGATAAAAAAATATTTGCAGTTATTGTTTAGATGTGGATAACTTGTATCTAAACAGGACGGCAACGGGTCTAAGGCTTGGGGCTCGACGGCATCGCTTCAGAGCTATCATTTTTGATCCCCTGTTTGTATGGCTGCGGTTGTAGAGGTGCTCAAATTGTAGGTGGACTCAGGCAGTTGTACTGAACAGGAAGTTGTACTGAAAGAGCCACCGCAGACGCAGGCAGCGAAACATCGTCCAGCCGAGCCAGTGGCGGTTTGTCGCTGGCCTAATCGAATAGAACCGTTGGCTGTGCCACAAAGAGGATCAACAAGAAGCATTGGAGCCTCAATCTAACAATAATAAGGGTTGCAAGGGTTTTGGGGGATTAACACGGCTTGTCAGAGCCGGTGTTATCAGATAACGCGTTAGTTAAATTTCAAGGGGACGTTTTGTGGGCGTGAGCGCCGTAAACCACGATGCTTGGCAATATTGCTTGACCCGTTTACGGGGCGAAATTCCAGCACAACAGTTCAATACCTGGATACGACCTCTGACAGCTGAAATTGATGCTGCTGGCGCCCTCGTCTTGCGCGCGCCAAACCGATTCATTCGTGATTTCGTCGACGATCGGTTTAGTTCGTTAATCGAAGCTTTCATGGCCGAGGTCTCGCCACCACCCTTGGATCTTGTGTTAGAAGTAGCCGGTCAAACCCGCAGTAGTCAGACCTTTGAATCGATGGTTTCTGTAGCTGCCAGTACTCTGGAGAGCGGGTCTTCTTCAGACGATGTGGTTTCTGAGAGGAATGGTGCTGATGTTAATGATCTTCCTTCACTGAGACCTAAGAGCAGTCTGTCAGTAGATACGTTAACGACGAATTCTCCAATACCGTCTGTTACCACTGACTTTTCCAGTAACCGTGTGCAAGGGGGCCAACACAGCAGACAAACAGCCCCGACCAGTAAATCGGTGGTCACACCGGCCTACCAGAATAACTTAGTGCGCGGTTATACCTTCGAAAGCTTCGTAGAGGGCAAAAGCAATCAGCTTGCGCTGGCCGCATCACAACAGGTAGCAGAAAACCCCGGTGACTCTTACAACCCGCTTTTTCTTTACGGGGGCGTGGGGCTAGGTAAAACCCATTTGATGCACGCGGTGGGCAATGCGCTTTTCAGAGACAAGCCCGATGCAAAGATCGTTTACCTGCATTCAGAGCGTTTTGTTGCTGATATGGTGAAAGCGCTGCAATTAAATGCCATATCAGATTTCAAGCGTTACTACCGTTCAGTTGATGCCTTGTTAATCGACGATATTCAGTTTTTTGCCAATAAAGATCGCTCCCAAGAGGAGTTTTTTCACACCTTCAATGCTCTGCTTGAGGGAGGTCAGCAAATGATACTGACCTGTGATCGCTACCCTAAGGAAATCGACGGCCTTGAAGAACGCCTAAAATCGCGTTTTGGATGGGGGCTAACGGTCGCAGTGGAGCCGCCAGAGCTCGAGACCCGGGTTGCCATATTGATGAAAAAGGCTGAGCAGTCGAACATCGCGCTGTCGGCAGAAGCAGCGTTTTTTATCGCGCAACGGATACGATCGAATGTGCGTGAACTGGAAGGGGCGTTGAAGCGGGTTATCGCCAGTGCCAATTTCACCGGTAGACCCTTTGACATTGACCTTATCAAAGATAGCTTGAAAGACTTGCTGGCGTTGCAAGACAAGCAGGTGAGCCTCGACAACATCAAAAGAACGGTTGCTGAGTACTACAAGATTAAAGTTGCCGACTTGATGTCAAAGCGTCGTAGCCGCTCTATTGCTCGTCCACGACAGATGGCCATGGCGCTGGCAAAGGAGCTTACCAATTACAGCCTTCCAGAGATTGGTGATGCATTTGGCGGTCGCGACCACACGACAGTTCTGCACGCATGTCGTAAGATTAAGGAGCTGCGCGAAACCAACTCTGATATTCGAGAAGATTACAAGAACCTGTTGCGCTCACTTACAACCTAGTCGTAGGCGTAGGGAGTTCCCTGGCCGTTAACCCTTTGGAGCTGTTCGCACCATGAAATTTATTATTTCCCGCGATGCACTGTTGAAACCGCTTAATCTAGTGGCAGGCGTCGTGGAGCGAAGACAAACTCTCCCTGTCTTGTCGAATGTATTACTGAGCCTTGAAGGTAACCAGCTGTCACTGACTGGCACAGACCTTGAAGTTGAACTCATTGGTCGTGTTGAAGTTAGCTCAAGTATGTCAGAGGGTGAGATTACGGTGCCGGCGCGCAAGCTGGTGGATATTTGTAAGTCCTTGCCCGACGGGGTGGACATCGAATTTTCTGTTGAAGCGGGCAAAGCAACCGTAAAAGCGGGTCGCAGCCGTTTTACGTTGGTAACCCTGCCCGCATCGGAGTTCCCGTCTGTGGAAGAGGGCGCCGGGGAGTTGGCCCTCGAGTTGCCGCAACCGGTGCTCAAGCGTCTAATCGAGCGCACAGGGTTCGCCATGGCCCAGCAAGATGTCCGCTACTACCTCAATGGCATGCTGTTAGAGTTGAAGAATGGTCGACTTCGAATGGTCGCGACCGATGGCCATCGCTTAGCGTTGTGCACGGCGCCGGAGACCATTAGTGCAGGGGACGCATCGGTCATCATTCCTCGGAAGGGTGTGTTGGAGCTTGTACGCCTGCTCGAGGGGGATGAGTCGTTGCGCTTGGTAATTGGTACCAACCATATACGTGCAGCTAACAAGCAATTCACGTTTACGTCGAAATTGGTGGATGGCAAGTTTCCCGAGTATGAAAGGGTACTGCCAAAATCACCCGACAAGTCCGTTATTGGTGAGCGCTTGGTACTGAAACAAGCCTTTGCCCGAACAGCTATTTTGTCCAATGAGAAGTATCGCGGTGTCAGGCTTCGGCTCAGTAATGACACCCTCGAAATGACGGCGAACAATCCCGAGCAAGAGCAAGCGGAAGAGGTCGTTTCGGTGGAGTATCAGGGAGATGACCTGGAAGTGGGCTTCAATGTTAGTTACCTGCTTGACGTGTTGTCGGTATTGGATGGCAATCAGGTACGTATTTCTCTGGCGGACAGTGCCAGTAGCGCATTGCTTGAGGAAGCCGAGGCGGGTGATTCCTTGTATGTCGTTATGCCGATGCGTTTGTGATGGTGCTGTTGGTATAAATTGTTACATACGATCTGCGTCGATTAGTTGTGTCGGTGCACCTTCAAAAGCTCAATGTTTTAGGTATTCGTAACTTAAAGCCTCAAAACGTCGAGCTGTCACAAGGACTCAATGTTCTTTTGGGTGCTAATGGCAGTGGCAAAACCAGCTTACTTGAAGCGGTTTCCCTGTTAGCCCTTGGCCGCTCCTTTCGTACCGCCAGTGCGCGATCGCTTATCCAGCACGGATCCGATTATTGTTTGGTACAGGGCCGAGTTGTTCGCTCGGGTCAACAGCACGCCTTGGGTATACAGCGCTTTCGTAATGGTGCCGCTCACGTCAGGGTCGA
Organism: uncultured Halieaceae bacterium; assembly: GCA_913057135.1. Lineage (GTDB taxonomy): Bacteria > Pseudomonadota > Gammaproteobacteria > Pseudomonadales > Halieaceae > Luminiphilus. Next base: position 78,563 of record CAJXNM010000001.1, on the reverse strand, counting down.
TGGTAGTAACGCTCAGTCGTTAACGAATCTTGCGGAACTGTTACCGGTTGTCCTGTTGGACACGAACAGCGTTGATTTGGTGACGGGTTCACCGGAAGGACGTCGGCGATTTTTGGATGGAACGCTGTTCCACGTGGAACAGGGGTTTTTGAGTTGTTGGCGCGCCTATCAGCGAGCGTTACGCCAGCGTAATGCGGGCCTTCGACGTGGTACACTTGCCGGCGATGAGGCGTGGCGTCGAGAGATGGCTCGCGCGGGTGAGTTGCTCACCGGTATCCGACATGAATGGGTCGAACGGTTGGCTAATAAAACACAGTCTCTCGGACGGGACTTGTCCACAAGTCTTGAGGGTCTGACGCTACAGTTTAGGCCGGGCTGGGATGTTCAGGGATCGCTGTTAGCAGCGCTCGATGAGCGTTTAGGGTCAGATCGTCAGCAAGGGTTTTCTCAAACAGGCCCCCATAGGGCGGATGTGAGAATTCTGGTGGATGGACGACCCGCATCGGAGGTTTTATCCAGGGGACAACTCAAGCTGGCAGTAACAGCGCTGAAGCTGAGTCAAGGTCAGTTACTGGCCGAAGCACCGGCGGGTGCGCCGCTTTACCTTGTGGACGATATTGCGGCTGAGCTTGACGCGGAACACTCGCTGGCTGTGTGTGCGCTACTGTCGAACAGCCATGCTCAGATTATTTTGACGTCAGCGAACCAAAGTGATTTAGAGCGACTTTGGCCATTACAATCAATCGCATTGTTCCACGTGGAACAGGGCAGTATTACTGCCAAACCAACAGGAATCTCCCTGTAACTAAGTGAGACGCTTTATGACAGACTCCACACCATCGCCCGATTACGATTCATCCAGCATCAAGGTTCTTAAGGGTCTCGATGCGGTACGTAAACGCCCGGGCATGTACATTGGCGACACTGATGATGGCACCGGCCTTCATCATATGGTGTTTGAGTTGGTTGATAACTCGATCGATGAGGCTTTAGCGGGTCATTGTTCCCAGATCGATGTCATTATCCACCCCGATGAGTCAGTGACGGTGGCGGATGATGGGCGCGGAATTCCCACTGATGTTCACGAAGAGGGTGTCTCTGCCGCCGAGGTCATCATGACCGTGCTACACGCTGGCGGGAAGTTTGACGATAACACTTACAAAGTGTCCGGTGGTTTGCATGGTGTAGGTGTTTCGGTGGTGAATGCATTGTCAGAGCACTTGCAGTTGACCATTCGCCGACGTGGTCAACTGTTTGAGCAGGTTTACCGTTACGGCGTTCCCGATGCACCACTGGCAGTGGTCGGTGAAACGACCACGTCGGGCACCGCAGTACGATTCAAACCCTCCGCGGAAACCTTTACTAACATCGAATTTCATTTCGATATTTTGGGTAAGCGTTTACGTGAGCTGGCCTTCCTAAACAGCGGTGTGAAGATACTGTTGAAGGACGAGCGCTCTGGCCAAGAGGAGATCTATTGTTACGATGGTGGACTTAAAGCCTTCGTTGAGTTTCTCAACAAAGGCAAAAGTACCATCAATCGCGTTTTTCACTTTCAGTCCGATACCGACGATGGGGTAGGGGTGGAGGTTGCCCTACAGTGGAACGACACCTTTCAAGAAAATCTGTTCTGCTATACCAATAACATTCCCCAGCGGGATGGCGGTACGCACTTGGCCGGGTTCCGAGCGGCGTTGACGCGAGCACTGAACAACTACATCGAACGAGAGGGTTTGGCTAAAAAGGCTAAAGTGTCGACTACGGGTGATGACGCTCGCGAGGGTCTTACCGCCATTATTTCTGTGAAAGTCCCGGACCCAAAATTCTCATCCCAAACCAAAGACAAGTTGGTGTCCAGTGAAGTTAAGTCCGCTGTAGAGCAGGCAATGGGCCAATATTTTAACGATTACTTGCTTGAGCAACCCCAGGATGCCAAACAGGTGGTTGGAAAGATGCTAGACGCGGCCCGTGCTCGCGAGGCAGCGCGTAAAGCCCGGGAAATGACACGACGTAAAGGCGCTCTCGATATTGCGGGGCTTCCAGGAAAACTCGCGGATTGTCAGGAGCGAGACCCCGCATTGTGTGAATTGTATTTAGTAGAGGGCGATTCAGCGGGTGGATCCGCCAAGCAGGGGCGTAATCGAAAATTTCAGGCCATCTTGCCCTTGAAGGGCAAGATTTTGAACGTTGAAAAAGCGCGTTTCGACAAGATGTTAGGGTCTGCAGAAGTCGGCACATTAGTGACTGCACTTGGCTGCGGTATCGGTAAAGAAGAATTCAACCCCGATAAACTCCGTTATCACAGTATTATTATCATGACCGACGCGGATGTTGACGGCTCGCACATTCGCACACTCCTGCTCACCTTTTTCTTTCGACAAATGCGGGAGCTCATCGAGCGTGGACATGTCTACATCGCACAACCACCGCTATATAAACTTTCGAGGGGCAAAAACGCTAGTTATTTGAAGGATGAAGCGGCCCTTAAGCAGTACCTCACGGACAATGCATTGGATGGTGCTGGTATTGTCGTCAACCCAGAAGCACCGGCGATCACGGGTACAGCACTGGCCCAATTGGTTGCTGACTATCAGGCCGTTGAGACGACGGTTGATCGCCTGGTGCGCTTATACCCCGCCGACGTCCTTTGGCAGTTGCTGTGGTTGCCGACGGTCACCAGCGATACGTTGCAAGATCCCGAGCTAATAGGGGAGTATGCCCAAGCGCTTGAGAACCGCTTGATGCAGCTGAATACCCCCCAGCAGTATTCGGTGTTTTTACGAGAAGATACTGAGCGGGGCTACACCTATCCTGTGGTTCGGGTTGTTTCGCACAGCTTGGCGACCGACTATCCGATGCAGCAGAGCTTGTTTGCCAGTAAGGAATACGCGGCCATCCGCGCGCTTGGTAGCCAACTTGACGGCTTGATTGCTGAGGATGGTTACTTCCAGCGGGGTGACAAAACCTTTGAAACGACAGATTTTGCCGCCGGCCTTAACTGGTTACTGGGAGAGGCACGGCGAGGCGTTTCTGTTCAGCGCTACAAAGGGTTGGGTGAGATGAACCCTGATCAGTTGTGGGAGACCACAATGGATCCCGATGCTAGACGATTGCTGAGGGTGACGATTGAAGATGCCATTTTGGCAGATCAAATGTTTACCACCCTCATGGGCGACGATGTTGAACCCCGTCGGGAGTTCATTGAAGAAAATGCTTTGGCCGTTGAAAATCTCGATGTGTGATCGGTTAGCTGTAGATCACCCCTACAAAACATTAGTCTCAATGGTATAAGACTGCTATTGGAGGTCTGTTAGCTAATTAAGCAGCTTATTCTTCGCTTGAAATTGGTTCCTCGCTATCGGTCAGCTTGCTGAGTTGATGGCTGTCGGTGTCTGTAGTGAGGGTACCGACTTCGGGGAAATCTTTACTGGCCCGTTGGCTGACTTGTTTAAAGCGTTCCACTTTGCCATGTAAGCCCTGTCGGCCCATTAATGCTGTCACCGTGTCGTTGTAGCGTTTATTCGCGGTTTGTAATGAGCCTCCAAGGCGCTGCAATCGCTCGGCCAGCAAGCAGACTGCATTGAAAATGTCCCCGGCTTTGGCGCTGATTTCCCGAGCTTCTGCATTACTCCGTTCGACCATCCATAAATTCGATACTGTCCGAAGAATGGGCATTAAGGTGCTGTGGGATACCATGACGACACCCCGTTGGTAGGCGTAGGCAAATAAGTCGCGATGGTGCTTCATTACCTCGATATAGGCCGGCTCAATGGGCATAAACATGAGAACGAAGTCCGGGCTATCAACACCGGGCAGTTGGTCATAGCGTTTGTTCGCCAGATTGTTAACGTGATCCTTTACCGCGCTTGCGTGTCGTAGCAGGGCCGCTTCTTGTTCCGCATCATCCTCTGCTGCAACCGCTGCTTCGTAATCGATGAGGGATACTTTACTGTCGATAATGACGTGCTTGCCCTCGGGTAAGTACACCATGAGATCAGGGATTTGTCGGACCCCTTCCTCGTCTTTCACCACCACTTGAGTGTCGTAGTGTTCCCCCCGAATGAGTCCTGCGAGCTCCAGTGTTCGTTCAAGCTGAGCCTCGCCCCAGTTACCGACCAGTTTTTTGTCGCCCTTGAGTGCCCGACTAAGATTGTTAGCCTCTTCCCCAATAGATAGACCCAACTGCTGGAGGCTCTTGATTTGCTCGCTTAACGCGCCGGAGCCCTGTGTCCAATCCCCGTGAATTTGGTTAATACGGCGCTGAAATCCGTCGATCTTCTCCGATAAAGGTTTAAGTAGCGTGCCGATACTGGCTTCGTTGTGGGACCGAAGCTCCCTGTCTCGCTGGGTTAAGATCTCTCGGCTCAAGTTGTCGAACTCAAGCTTCATCTGGGTTCGGGTTTTCTCAAATTGCTGTAACTGTTGCGCCAAACTCCGTTCCCGTTCTTCAGCCCGGGCCTGGCTTGCACTCAGCTCGCTGCTCAGTTGCCGGCGCGCATCCTGGTGTATATTGATGTCCATGCGCAGCCGCTCGACCTCTTCAGCGAGCTGAGCTTTTTGTGCCTGAGCACTATTTGCTTCTTGAGTGAGTCGCGCTAACTCCTGTGCCCAATGTTCTTTGTTCTGGGCATGATGCCGCCAAATCAGGACTAGGCCTACTGAGGCAATGCCGACCAGTCCTGCCGTTAAGCCCAGGATGAGCTCTGCTGAATTCACGAACCGGTATTGGCCAATAGGGCTATGTCGGCGATTCGAATGAATTGTTGGCGCAGCATGAACAGTAGGTTGTAGCGATTTTGACGGATATTGGCTTCCTCGGCATTGACCATGACAGCCTCAAAAAAAGCGTCCACAGGCGCTTGGAGTGTGGCTAGCAGTGATAACGCGGCGCTGTAGTCACGTTTTTCCAGCAGTGGTGTAAGTGAGCCATCACTTTTGCTTAGTGCGTTGAATAGATTGTGCTCCTCTGGGTTTTGGAAGAGGGTCGTGTCAACACTGGCCTGTGCTTGCTCGGTGGCCTTGGCCAGAATATTCGCAACCCGTTTATTGGCGGCAGCCAGCGAGCTTGCGGCATCGGTCTGAGCAAACTCATGTACGCTGTTTACTCGACGGTCAATTTCAGCCGCATTAGCGATACCCGTGGCGAGTACTGCCCGCAATACATCAACGCCAATACCTTGATCGTCGTACCAGGCGTTGAGTCGCTCCAATATGTAGTCTTTCACCGCGCTTTTTGGGTCGTGTTCAAGCACGGCGCCAGGATACTGATTGACCGCTCGGGCAATGAGCTCATCGAGATCTAGGGCTATGTCGCTGGCGATCAGCATTCGAATGATAGCCACCGATGCGCGCCGCAAGGCAAAGGGATCTTTTGAGCCGGTTGGGGTTTGGCCGATGCCAAAAATACCCACCAGGGTATCTAAGCGATCGGCTAATGCTACGGCGGTGGCTTCGGGGCTTGTGGGCAGTTTATCCCCCGCGAAGCGCGGCCAGTAGTGTTGCTCTATGGTTTCACAGACGGTTTTGGGCTCTCCGTCATGCTGAGCGTAGTAAGCGCCCGCTATTCCTTGAAGCTCTGGAAATTCAAGAACCATCTCCGACACAAGATCACATTTCGCCAGCATTGCTGCGCGCGAGGCTAACTCACCATCGCCCCCCATGGCCGTTGCTAACCACTGGCTTAGGGGTATGAGGCGGGCTTGCTTATCGGCTAGGGTGCCAAGCTTTTGCTGGAACACCACGCCATGTAGCCGTTCACTGCGGCTCGCCAGCGCTGTCTTTTTGTCGTTATTGAAGAAGAAGGCAGCATCCGCCAATCGGGGCCGAATCACCTTCTCATTGCCTTGGGCAACAATGGATGGGTCGCTGCTGACGATGTTGGCAATGGTAATAAAAGCGGGTTGCAGATTCCCCTGCTGATCTACCAGATGAAAGTATTTTTGATGTTCACGCATGGAAGAGATGAGGGCCTCGGAGGGCACCTCGAGAAAATCGGCATCGAAACACCCTTTTATCGCTTGCGGCCACTCCACAAGACCGCAGACCTCATCGAGCAGCCCGCTGTCGATCTCGGCTTTGAGGCCTTCTGCGGCGGCGACATCCATGACTTGTTGCTCGATGCGTTGACGTCGCTCGTTAAAATCCGCAATGACAAATCCGTCCATTAGGGCACGTTCATAATCCGCCGCGCATTCGAGACGGATAGGCTCCTGGTGGTGGAAACGGTGTCCACGGGTATATCGGTCGGCACTGCAATCGAACAGCGATAGATCTAAAACATCCCCATCGAGCAACGCGACGAGCCACTGCACGGGCCGTAGGAACTCGTGGCGACTTCGGCCCCAGCGCATCTTTTTCGACATCGGGATATTCGCAACTGCTGCAGCAATAATGTCGCCGGCGCATTGCTTAACAGCTGCCCCCGCCAAGGTACGGATTAGACCAAGACGCGGGCCCTTATCAGAGGGAAGTTCCTGTAGCGCCGATGGTTCGATCCCTTGCTTACGGGCAAAGCCCAGGGCTGCGGGTGTCCAATCACCGTTTACATCTTTGGCTGCGGCTACTGGAGGACCCAATACTTGTTGCTCTTGGTCGGGGGCCTGGGTCGCTAATGCGGTGACCAATACCCCCAGGCGACGTGGTGTTGCGAACCATTGAATATCACCGTAGTGCAACTCGCGCTGTTCGAGGCCCAGTGCGATGTTATCGCGCAGGGCTAGCGCCATTCCCTTTAACTCTCCTGCGGGGAGCTCTTCAGTGCCAAGCTCAAATAACAGTGTTGTCGTGTTCATCGTGATGCCTCCAGCGCTTGTTCCCGGAGATCTGGGTCAGCCTGAGGAAATCCTAAATTGGCGCGGGTCTGCCAATACGCTCCCGCAACCGCTTTTGCCAGGGTACGGACCCGCAAAATGTAGCGCTGACGCTCTGTCACCCCAATGGCGTGCCTGGCATCGAGCATGTTGAAGGTATGGGATGCTTTCATGACATGTTCATAAGCGGGCAAGGGGAGTGTTTTATCCACTAATCGCATCGCTTCACGTTCGTGAAAATCAAATTGGCTGAGCAGCTGATCGACATCTGCTTCTTGAAAGTTATAAGTGGATTGCTCTACTTCGTTTTGGTGGAATACGTCACCGTAGGTCACCGCTCCAGCGGGGGTTTTTGCCCAAACCAAGTCATAAACCGATTCGACTTGCTGCAGATACATCGCAATGCGCTCAAGGCCGTAGGTAATTTCGCCGGTGACGGGGAAGCACTCGATGCCGCCGGCCTGTTGGAAGTAAGTAAATTGAGAGACTTCCATACCGTTGAGCCATACCTCCCAGCCCAGACCCCATGCCCCCAACGTGGGCGACTCCCAGTTGTCTTCAACGAAACGCACGTCGTGAAGGAGTGGATCGACCCCCAGGGCGCGTAAGCTATCGAGGTACAGCTCTTGAAAGTTGGCCGGACTGGGCTTCATGACCACTTGAAACTGGTAGTAATGCTGCAATCGATTGGGGTTTTCCCCGTAACGTCCATCGGTGGGGCGTCGGCTGGGTTGTGTGTAGGCGGCGTTCCAATTTTCAGGACCAATTGCCCGTAAAAAAGTAGCGGGATGAAAGGTACCTGCTCCTACTTCTAAGTCTAGTGGTTGTAGGACAACACAGCCGCGGCTGGCCCAAAAGTTCTGCAAGCGCAGAATCACATCTTGAAAAGTGTCGGAAATCACGGGGGACCCAAGGTTTAACGATAAGAGTGGTTAGTATACCTGCCAACGGGGCGGCATAATAAGGGACCGACGTCCCCTGCTAAACGAAGGAAGCTCTGTGTCGACGCATTTTCGCACTGCATTACGTAACAAAGCAGCGTTGTTGCTGTTACGGCTATTGCTAGTGGTCACAGGTAGCTTACCCCTTGCCACAGCTCGACGACTTGGCCGTTGGTTTGGGGACTGCTATTACGCCTTAGGCACGCGGGGACGCCATGTTGCAACCACAAATATTCGTCTAGCTTATCCCCACCTTGATCAACATCAGCGGGATCGGATGGTACGGGCCACGTTACAAGAGTCGGGTGCACTTGCCTTTGAAATGGGCCACGTCTGGTCTCGCCCTTGGGCGCACACGCAACGATTGATTGTTGAGACTGAAGGGGTCGATTTGGTGTTGGCCGCTTTGCAGCAGGGTCGCGGTGTTATCGTGCTCGGTCCCCACTTGGGCAACTGGGAGGTATTAGGGCTGCACTTGGCGACACTCGGCAATATGGTGGCATTGTTCGAGCCGCCCAAGATCGAGAGTTTGGGCTCCCTCATCAAACAGGCTAGAGAACGCAGCGGCGGTCGATTGGTACCGACGACGGCCCGAGGTCTCGCCGGTCTCGCAAAGAGCGTCAAGTCGGGGGGGATCTCCGGCATCTTGCCGGATCAAGTCCCTGATAATCCCGCCGGCGGTGCAAACGTTCCGTTCATGGGGGTCAACTGCGCGACCGCTAGTCTGGGTTGTAATCTCATTAAACGCTCAGGTGCCATTGCTTTTATGGGCGCGGCTTATCGCGTGGCGCATGGCTTTCGGGTTTGTTACCGTGCAGCCCCTGACGCCATCTATGCCGACGATAGTACTACGGCGCTATCCGCCATGAACTCAGCTGTCGAGGCCTTAATTGACGGTTACGAAGCGCAATATCAGTGGCTCTATAAGCGTTTTCGGCAGCAACCCCCGGCTGCCATTGATCTTTATGACCGCCAATATCACCAAGACTAGAAATCGTTTTTTCCATCAACCACCAGCGGAGACACACCCATGAAACCATTTGCGGGCAAGCTCATCGCCGGCCTCATCGGTTTAGTGACCCTAGGTCCAGTGGGTTTGTTATTCGGTCTTGCTATTGGACATGCTTTCGACCGAGGTTTGTGGCAGGCCTTACAGGCCGCCAGTCCCGAGGGCCTCGCCAGCGTACAGCGGCAATTTTTTGATACCACGTTTACCTTGCTTGGCTTCATCGCCAAAGCCGATGGGCGAGTGAGCGAGGCCGAGATTGCACAAGCGGAAAATTTGTTTCGGCAGTTGCGCTTAAACCCAACGCAACGCCAATCGGCTATTTTGCGATTTAAGGAAGGTTCTGCAGAGGGTTTTGACCCTCAGGCGACCGTGGCGGCCTTTGCGAGCAAAGTGGGTCAGCGTCGACAGCTACAACAAACACTTTTCTTATTTTTAGCATCCATGGCCCTCGCCGATGGCGATGTTTCCACTCCCGAGCGAACGGCACTGCATCGAATCGCTGGTTTATTGGGGGTGTCCTCGGGCGAGGTTGATCGCTTAGTTGCCATGATTGCCGCCCAATCACGTTTTCACACTGGCGGTGCCTACGATCGAGCAGGGGGCTATGGCCATCAAGGTTCCCCCAGTCCAGAGCAACGCTTGAAGGACGCGTATCAAGCGCTTGGAGTTGATCCCTCTGTCACCGATGCCGAGTTGAAAAAAGCCTACCGAAAATTAATGAGCGAAAACCATCCCGATAAGCTCATTGCCCGGGGTGTGCCCGACGAAATGGTTAAGCTAGCCACTGAGCGCTCTCAGGAAATATCAACGGCTTACGATGTTATTCGCGAGGCCCGTGCCGGGAGGTAGGCTTCAAGGTCGCCAAAAAGCGGGTGTAAACAGCACGAGAAGCGTGAAGACTTCGAGTCGACCTAACAGCATTGCCACACAGAGCAAGATTTTGCCCACTTCATTGACCGGTGCGAAATTCGCTGCAACGACGCCCAAGCCAGGACCCAGATTATTCAGTGATGCCGCCACAGCAGAGAAGGCTGAGGTGAAGTCCAGGCCGGTTGCCAGCAGTAACAGCATGATAGTAACGAAGCAGAACATGTAGACGGCAAAGAAACTCCATACCGCGCTTACCACGGATGGTTCTACCCGGCGTGCATCCAGTTTTAGGGGAATGACAGCGTTGGGGTGCAACAGCTGTTTGAGTTCTCGTATGCCTTGTCGAAAGATCAATAGTAGTCGCATCGCCTTAATGCCACCGCCGGTAGAACCGGCACAACCGCCCATGAAGGCGAGCATCAATAGCAAAAAGGGCAAAAAGTTTGGCCAAGAGGCGAAGTCTCGGGTCGCAAATCCAGTGGTGGTTGCGATAGATACGGTCTGAAACATCCCGTGAATGAGGCTTTCAGCGGGGTTCAGGGTTCTGGTCACCATGAGCGTGCCGCAGGTAGCGATCATTGCCAGCAATATGACCCAAGCAAAAAAGGTTGTCTCCGAGTCCCGTCGGTAAATCATCAAGCTTCGGCGTTGGTAGGCAATAAAATGCAGGCTGAAATTAACCGCCGATATCACCATAAAAACCGTACAGATGAACAAAATAGCGTCGCTCTCGAAGTAGCCCATACTGGCGTCATGGGTGGAAAAGCCACCGATGGCTACGGTCGAAAAGGCATGGCATACCGCGTCAAAGGGTGTCATACCCGCAAGCCAATAAGCGGCGGCGCAAACGGCGGTTAGTCCAACATAAATAGTGAACAGGGCCTTGGCGGTCTCGGTGATTCGCGGCGTGAGCTTGCGGTCTTTCGATGGGCCTGCGCTCTCTGCGCGGTATAGCTGCATGCCGCCAATGCCAAGCATCGGAAGAATAGCCACGGCCAGCACAACGATGCCGATACCCCCCAGCCACTGCAGTAGTTGTCGATAAAGCAGTATCGATTGAGGAAGTGTGTCAAGCCCAACAATGACGGTTGCCCCCGTGGTGGTTAGCCCCGAGATTGACTCGAAGATGGCATCGACAACTGACAGTTGAAGGGCATCTGCGAGCACAAAGGGTGTTGCACCAAAGACCCCAAGCACAATCCAAAATAAAGCCGTTACCAGGAAGCCGTCGCGGATCTTCAGGTCTGTGCGCATGTGCCGGTTGGGCAGCCATAGCAGTACGCCGGCGATTAAGTTTAGTCCAAGGGCCGAGGCAAAGGGCGCTGCGGAGCCATCCCGTGCGAATAACCCAAAGGCCATGGGTGGCAACATGGCAAGACTGAAAATCATCAGTAAGACACCGATAATCCGCAGGGAAACACGAATATTCATTAGATAAAACCGAAGCCCACAGCAAACAGTCGCTCGACATCGGCGGTGCGATTTCGGTCAGTAAGGAACAGTATGACGTGGTCCTCCGACTCGATGACGAGCTCGCGATGGGCGATTAACACGGTTTCACCCCGCAGGATGGCACCCACCGTCACCCCTGGGGGCAAAGCCAAATCCTCGAGGCTTCGGCCCACCACCTTTGACGATTGGGCATCGCCGTGGGCGGTGACTTCAATGGCTTCAGCGGCACCACGGCGTAGGGAATGCACATTGCTGATATCACCCCGGCGAACGTGGGTTAACAGACTGCCAATAGTAATTTGTTGTGGTGAAATGGCGATGTCGATTTCTTCACCCACCAGATCTGCATAGGCGGCATTGGTGATAAGCGTGATGACTTTTTTTGCGCCGAGTCGTTTTGCCAACATCGACATCATGATGTTTGATTCATCGTTGTTGGTTAATGCGCAGAACACATCCGTGTTCTCGATATTTTCCTGGAGCAGGGCCGCGGGTTCATTGGCGCTACCGTGCAAGACAATCGTTTCTTCCAGCATTTCCGACAGCACGCGACAGCGGTCGTAGGACAACTCAATGACCTTTACTTGATATTTCTTTTCGAGTCGCTGCGCCAGCGTGGCACCAATATTACCCCCACCCGCAATCATTACTCGACGATAGGGCTCATCAATGGCGCGTAGTTCAGAGGTCACTGCACGGATATTTTCCCTGGCGGCGATGAAAAATACTTCATCGCCATCTTCCACCACCGTATCGCCCTCGGGGATGATAGCCGCTTCGTGACGCCTAAAAATAGCAGCCACCCGCGTATCGACCCTGGGCATGTGCTCACGAATTTCCTTCAGTTGGCGACCAACAATCGGCCCACCTTTAACAGCTCGCACCGCCACCAGACGAATTTTTCCCTCGGCAAAATCGAGCACTTGCAGAGAACCGGGATTGGCAATGAGCTGCTCGATATTGTTGGTGACGAGTTGCTCGGGGCCAATAATGACGTCTACGGGTATTGCCCCTGAGTCGAACAAGGCCTTGGCTTGGGCTAAATAGTCAGTCGACCGAATACGGGAAATTTTGGTCGGGGTGCGATAAAGGGTGAACGCCACAGTACACGCCAGCATGTTGATTTCATCACTGTTCGTGACCGCAATGAGCATGTCGGCATCTTTGGCACCGGCATTGAGCAAAGTGCTGGGATGCGCTGCATCCCCATGGACCGTGCGTATATCGAGCCGTTCCTGAAGCGCTCTAAGGGTATTTGCCTGACTGTCAACGACAGTGATGTCATTTTGTTCGTCGGCTAGGTGCTCTGCTAACGTGCCGCCAACCTGGCCTGCACCGAGAATAATGATTTTCAATGACTAGTTACCCCCTGCCAGAAAGCACGCTCAAGTCGCGCCCACACCTTAATCAATGCGCGTGGGCTTGGTAAGCCCCAAACATGGCATTCATTGGCGTTGTCTATCCACTCCAATCTTATGCAGTAGGCAAAAATACAGGCCATCTCCCCCTGTCACCTTGGGCAAACGCTGCAGGCCAAATTGGGTTTTGTGTGTGTCAGGTGCTTCAATGGGCTCGATCAAAGCGTCAGTTTGGCGATTAACAAAACGCCCTATGACGTCGTCGTTCTCCTCGGAAAATAGTGAACAGGTGACGTACAGCAGACGTCCTCCGGGTTTAAGCACCGGCCAAAGGCCCGTCAGAATGGCAAGCTGCTGCTCTGCAAAACCCACCAAATCGTCGGCGGTTCGCAGTAATTTGACATCAGGGTTGCGGCGCATAACACCTGACGCAGAGCAGGGCACGTCGGCTAAAATAGCGTTGACTTGCTCCCGTCCAAGCTGTTGCACCCCGAGACGGGCATCCATCTGAAAAATAGTTGCGGGTATCTGTAAGCGTTGGCAATTTTCACGGATTCGCGCTAGCCGGTCACTGTTGGCATCAGCGGCCATTAGGGTGATGTCGGGTGTCAGCTCGAATAAGTGCCCAGTTTTACCGCCGGGGGCCGCGCAGGCATCGAGTACGGTCTCCCCCGATCGCGGCGCCAGTAGTGTGCCGGCGAGCTGGGCAGAGGCATCTTGCACACTCACCCAGCCCTCGTTGAAGCCCGGTAAATTCCCAACATCGGTAGCACTCTCAAGGGTGATTGCAGAAGCGATGTTTGTATCGACATACGCGGTAATACCATGCTCGTTGAGCGTCGCTACATAGTCGACCGCCGAGACCCTTTTTTGATTCACCCGCAGCGTCATGGGTGGTCGATTTCGGGATGCATCAGCAATCCGGTGGGCCTCATCGGGCCACTGGCGCTGCAATACTTGCCAAAGCCACGGTGGCAATGCCTGATGTGCCGCTTCGGGTAAAGCCCTTTGCCATGTATCGGCGTTACGCATCCACTGCCTTAGCATGCCGTTGATTAAACCGGTTGCCCAAGGCTTCTTCAGGCGTCGTGCGCTTTCGACCGTCTCAGATACCGCGGCATGCTCGGGAATACGTAGCTCACTGAGCTGGTAAATCCCGAGTGCAAGCAGGCAAAAAATGTCGTTGTCTTTGTTGCGCAGCGGCTTGCGTAATTGTGCGCTCACCAGCGCTTCTAAGCGTGGCCAAAGTCGCAGACTGCCGTAGACCAGCTCTTGGGTGAGCGAGCGATCATCGGGGCGGGTTTTTTCCAAATGTGCGGGCAGGGCCACATTAAGGGACTTTCCCGACAACACATCCGCCAGAACCCGAGCAGCGGCGACCCGGGCTGAGATCTCGCCACTCATCGGTGACAGCTTTGCAGTCGATCGCCCGGGGTGAACAGATCGGGATTGCCATTGATAAGTTGTGCTACGTCCAGGGGTTTTCCTCCCGGTAGTTGTGCCCGGGTGATGAGCAACGCCTGTTCGGCGCATCGCACCAGTAGACCGTTGCGATCGACGCGCAAAATGGTTCCGGGTGCATCGTTTGTTGCTGGAAGGCAAACCGATTGGGCGGCGTGGATTTTAAGCCGATGGTCATTAATGTTGCTGAAGCAACCGGGGCTCGGGTGTAGACCTCTGATCAATTGATCGAGCACGACCGCGGACTGGTCCCATGGAATATCGCCTTCGGCCTTACTGATCTTGCTGGCGTAGGTTGCTTGTGCATCATCCTGCTTTTCACCGTTGGCGATCGCCGTCTTTGGATCTGACAGCACGGCTAACAGCGCGGGTGGACCGATTGCCGCCAGCTTATCGTGCAGGCTGCCACTGGTTTCATCACTCGCCAGCGTCAGTTCCACCTTGTGTAGCATGGGGCCGGTATCGAGACCCGCGTCCATCTGCATGATCGTCACACCGGATGTGGTATCACCCGCCGCCACGGCACGCTGGATGGGCGCCGCTCCTCGCCATCGGGGTAACAGGGACGCATGCACATTTAGACAAGCCATTGCGGGTACATCGAGCACCCACTGGGGCAGTAGTAAGCCGTAGGCAACCACCACCATAATGTCGGCCCGCAATGCCAACAGTTCGTCTTGCAGTGTCGTGTCCCGTAGCGAAACCGGTTGAAGCACCGGGATATCGGCTTTTAGGGCGCGGGTTTTCACGGGTGAGGGCTGCTCTTTTTTGCCCCTACCGGCCCGTCGATCGGGTTGTGTCAGCACCGCCACGACATCGTGGGGGCTGTTAAGCAGCGCGTCTAGATGCCGCTCGGCAAAAACCGGCGTGCCTGCAAACAGGATACGTAAGGCCACCGCTTAACTAGCCCTGACGCCGGTGTGCTTTTTCGAGCTTGCTCCGGATGCGCTGACGTTTTAGCGGTGATAGATAGTCGACGAATAATTTACCTTCGAGGTGATCTATTTCGTGCTGTAGACAGATGGCGAGTAGACCGCCTAATTCTTCCGTGAAGGGCTTACCGGTTCTATCGAGCGCCTGCACCTTTATGCGTTTCGGGCGCTGCACGGTTTCAAAGAACCCTGGCACAGATAAGCATCCCTCGTCATATTCACCTAGTTCGGGTTCGATCACCTCGATTTCAGGGTTGATGAAAACCCAAGGGCTGTCCCGATCCTCAGAGATATCCATAACGATAATGCGCTCGTGCACATTGACCTGAGTGGCCGCCAGCCCAATACCGGGCGCGTCGTACATGGTCTCGAACATGTCATCGATGAGTGTGCTTATGCGCTCGTCGACAACCGCCACGGGTTCAGCGCGTGTTCGAAGACGCGGATCGGGAAATTCCAGTATGGGTAGTAATGCCATGTACTTAACCGATAATTCAGGGGGACATTGAATGACGCGGAATGGCAGCATTTGTGCTTGCCTACCGTCCGAGCCATGGTCAGACTCATAGTATAACGCCGTGACCAACAGACTGCTGCGATCCCAGCTCAGCATCCGCGTCAAATTATTCGGAGTATTATTGTGAATCGCCGATCTCAGACACAGTCGCACCGAGCCCGTCTTTTTTCTTTCATCGGACCTTTGTTGCTTATTGCTTGTTGGTTGTCGATGGGGTTTGGGGCCGCGCAGGCACAATCGGACACCCTGAAGTTACGCTCAGACATTCCCCTGACATACGTGGTGCAAAAGGGCGATACCCTGTGGGATATCAGTGCCATTTTCCTTGAAGAGCCCTGGCGTTGGCCCGAGCTTTGGAATACCAACCCAGGCATCGACAACCCCCATTTGATTTTCCCGGGGGACGTACTGACTTTGCGTTGGCAAGACGGACGCCCACAATTGGTGTCGACTAAGGGCGATGTGCGACTGTCCCCGAAGGTGCGTAGCGAACCCGTTGACACTGCTATACCGCCAATACCCCGAGAGCAGATTGATCCGTTTTTAAAGCGTAACCGGGTGTTGTCCGCGGGCACCTACGAGGAGCTCGCCTACCTAATTGCTGGCAACGCCGGCCGCTTACTCAGTGGCTTGGGAGACCAAGTTTATGGCCGTGGACCTGTGTCCGGCGTCGATAAAACCTACAGTATCATTCGTAAAGCCGGCGCCATTGTCGACCCCATTACCGGTGAATTCTTGGGGCAGTCAGCGACTGATATTGGCACGGTATCGCTGCAAACGCCCTCAAAGCCAACGTTGGAAGCGGGCGCTGTTAAAACCTTTGAAGTTACCCGAATTACTGAAGAGGTCCGAATCGGCGACAGGCTGTTGCCCGCCGAAGAGGGTGTGGTAGACGCCTACTTTCAGCCGCGCGCACCCGCTGTCGAGATTGAAAACGGCTTCATGATCGCGGTTGACGGGGGTGTTACGCAGATTGGTCAAATGAATATCGTCACCATCAATCGAGGCGCTCGAGAGGGTCTGGTCACCGGTGATGTGCTAGCCATCTATCAAACCGGTGCCACCGTGATTGATCCGGTTAAGGGTGACAAAGTCACATTGCCCGATGTGAGGGCAGGGGTGCTGATGGTGTTCTCGGTTTATGAGAAAGCCAGTTTCGGCTTGGTGCTATGGGCTGACCGACCACTGGCGGTGGGTGACAAGGTGAAAAACCCCTAGGGATTCAACCGTTAATTAAGAGGCAGGACGCCTCGTTATCTAATGCTGCTGCTCAAGGAAGAGCTTTATGGCACATGTGTTTGGTCACAACGCCGATGCTGATAGTGCATGGATCGGTTTCTTAACGCTCACGGATCTGAGCCCTAGTACCCGGCGCCGGCTGTTGCGGGCTGGTTGGCATCCCGGCATCGACCTTGACCCCGCTGAATGGGGTGAGGCGGTGATTGCACAGCTGCGGCGGGTCGAGTCGGGGCTGGTGGATATTCGATGGCAACCGCCGAATTGGTGCGAAAGCCCGGTGACCCTGTTAACACTTGCCGACGCTGCTTATCCGCCGCAACTAGCTGCTTGTATCGACGCTCCGCCTGCGCTTTTTGTCATGGGCTCGACCGATGTCTTGTCACTACCTGCGGTGGCCGTGGTAGGTACTCGAGCCCCATCTGCGGTTGGCGTACAGCAGGCTGGGTTGTTAGCTGCTGAGCTAGCTGGCACCGGTTTGGCTGTCGTCAGTGGTCTGGCTCGAGGTATTGATGCCGAGGCCCATCGGGCTGCGCTGACCAAGGGTGCCAGTATTGCGGTAATGGCTACAGGGATCGATCAGGTTTATCCGCGCAGTCACCGTAGCCTTGCACAGACCCTAGTCCAGGGTGGAGCCGTGATTTCAGAGTTTCCACCGGGGTTCGAGGCAAGTCGTTGGCACTTCCCACGGCGTAACCGCACCATTTCGGGCCTTAGTCTTGCTACCGTCGTCGTTGAGGCGGGTCGTCCAAGCGGATCTTTATTGACGGCAACCGCCGCGGCCGAGCAGGGTCGCGATGTCTATGCATTTCCCTGGTCTGTGAGCCATCGTGGCGGTGAGGGGTGCCTTTATTTGCTGGCCGACGGTGCACTGTTGGCACGTTCAGCGCAAGATATCATTGCTGGCCTCGATAGTAGTGTCGCCGGCCAACTGAGTTTGTTAGCGGGCCATCGAGTTGCAGCGAATTCATCATCTGAGGCGTGTCCGGCGCATCCGATACCCATAGAGCAACTGCCCCCAGAGGCGCAAACCCTAGCCACGTGGCTCGGTGATAGTGAGTTGACCTTTGATGAGTTGTTGGCGTTAACAGGTGAGCCCGTGACGGCACTGCGCACCTTATTGGCTCGTGAGGAGATCGCCGGCAGGGTATACGTCACGGCCCAGGGTTATCGCCGTCACACCTAAGCCTTGATAGTGCTTCGATCTCGTCACCGGTGTTTTGTCCTACACTGCAGGCTTTGACTTAAATGAAGGTTTTGTAGTGAGCGCTTACTCTTTTAAAACATCAATAGTTGCAGGTATTGTGGCATCGGAAGGGGTTGTCGCCTGCCCCGCTGAGGCGGTTTGGGGATTGTCTTGCGACCCGTTTTCGGCGTCAGCTGTCATGGCGTTGCTCGCGTTAAAAGAACGTCCCGTTCACAAAGGTCTAATTGTTGTGGCCGCTGACCCCACCATGTTTGCACCCTTGCTAGAGGGTCTGACGGATGTCGAACGCGCGCGAGTGCGGGTAAGTTGGCCCGGTCCCAATACCTGGTTGGTTCCCAATAATGGTTATTTTCCGCCATGGGTGACTGGCGATAGCAGCGAGGTGGCTATCCGAGTGACGTCTGCCCCTGCGCTCATCGATTTGTCAAACGCCGTCTCTGGGCCCATTGTCTCGACATCGGCAAATCCCGCCGGCGCTCCACCCGCCCGATGGGGCTTTCAGGTGGTGCGTTATTTTGGCCCTGGGTTGCCACGGTCAGTGGGTGGGGTTGACCTGAGCGCTAAACCGTCAACAATACGCCGCGTCAGCACTGGGGAAGTTTTGCGAGCGTAGTGGCGCACTTTTATCTCATCCCCCTGTTGATACCGGTGTCGGTGCTTCAACCACAGCAGCGTGCCTAGGCCAACGACAATAGATGCTGCCAACAGCATCATTCATCAAAGCATTAGTGGGTAAGCATTACCTGTGTAAGGGGGAAGACATGGACGCTGCGGCAGTAGAGTCGTATCTCAAAGATTTACAACGTCGCATCTGCGATGAGTTAGCCACCCTAGATGGCGGCAAACATTTCATTGAAGAGAGCTGGGATCGCCCGGAGGGGGGCGGTGGTATCAGCCGAGTGATGGCGGAGGGTGATGTCTTCGAGAAGGCAGGTGTGAACTTCTCCCATGTTTTAGGTTCGCAATTACCGGCCTCTGCCACCCACAACCGACCTGAGCTAGCAGGCCGCAGCTTCCGTGCCATGGGCGTGTCACTGGTTATTCACCCTCGAAACCCCTATGTACCGACGTCTCACGCCAACGTCCGATTGTTCGTCGCAGAGAAGCCCGGTGAAGAACCCGTCTGGTGGATGGGGGGTGGATTTGATTTAACCCCCTATTATGGCTTTTTTGAGGATGCTGTCTCTTGGCATGCCACGGCGAAAGCGTGCTGCGATCCCTTTGGTGACGATGTTTATCCCCGCTACAAACAGTGGTGTGATGATTATTTCTATTTAAAGCACAGGGATGAACCGCGGGGAGTGGGCGGTTTGTTTTACGATGACCTCAACGAATGGGGTTTCGAGCGTACCTTCGAGTTTATGCGCAGTGTTGGTGACGGCTTTATGAAGGCCTATGGCCCCATTGTAGAGCGGCGAAAGGAAACCCCATGGGGTGAGCGTGAGCGGCAGTGGCAGCTCTACCGTCGCGGTCGTTATGTGGAGTTTAACTTGGTGTATGACCGGGGCACCATTTTCGGGTTGCAGTCCAACGGCCGTACTGAGTCGATTCTGATGTCGCTACCGCCCCTGGTGCGCTGGGACTACGATTACCGACCCGATAGTGATTCCCCAGAGGGACAGCTGACTCAGTATTATTTGCAGCACCGTGACTGGTTGTCGGCAGATCCTGCGACGGCGCCATGACGGCAGCACTGGAGGCGGTGATGAATGAGCCCGCTGTTTCGCACGGTCCAGCGGCCTACGCTGTGTTTGGCAATCCGATTAAACACAGCAAATCGCCGGCCATTCATGGTGCTTTCGCCGCACAATTTGGTGCCGACGTTAGTTATCGAGCGGTTGCAGTGCCCCTGGAAGCATTTGAGGAAAAGGTCGCAGCGTTTTTTCGACGGGGCGGCAGTGGTCTCAACGTCACCGTACCGTTCAAAGAGCGCGCTTGGGCAATGGCCGACAGCGCTAGCGACCGTGCCAGCAAAGCCCGTGCTGCCAATTGTTTGATCCCCCTCGAAGGAGGTGGCTTGCATGCCGATAACACCGACGGTCTCGGTATGGTGCGCGACATGGTGATCAATCAGGGTTGGCAGTTGGCAGGTCGACGAACGCTGGTACTTGGCGCGGGCGGTGCTGTGAGAGGCATATTACAGCCGTTATTGGCAGAGCGCCCCGCCAGTTTGACGGTGGTCAATCGGACAGCTGAGCGTGCGCAACAATTGGCAACTGAATTCGCAGATGCACCGCTGAGCATCAGCGCAGGCGGCTTCGATAGTGTGGCCGGATGTGAATTTGATCTGATTATTAACGGTACCAGTGCGGGTCTTGCCGGTGAGATGCCGGACCTGCCCGAGGGTTTGTTATCGGAGCGCTGTTGTTGCTACGACCTGGTTTATCAGAGTGAACCCACGGCCTTCATGCGTTGGGCCGCGGCGCGTGCGGCCTGGGCTGTCACCGATGGTTTAGGTATGCTGGTAGAGCAAGCCGCCGAAAGTTTTTATTTATGGCGTCAGCAACGTCCATCGACGGCGCCCGTCATCCAGCAGTTACGGGAACTGATGACACCATAAACTCTACTCGGACAGGTATTGGTTTTTAAGACGCACGTAGTTGGCTGGACTGTAGGTCAAAAACCGCCGTTCACCGTCGTTCATCGGTCTTAGTGGTCGCGCTGGTGACCCGGCATACACGAAGCCCGATACCAAATGCTTACCCGGGGGTACCAGCGCACCGGCTGCCACCATCAGTTCCTCATCAAGCACGGCGCCATCCATCACAATCGCCCCCATACCGATAAGTACACGATCGCCGACCGAGCAGCCGTGCAATACGGCGCTATGGCCCACCGTGACGTCGCTCCCGAGCGTTAGCGGCCATCCGTCAGGATTAAAATCACTGGCATGGGTCACATGAAGTACGGCGTTATCTTGCACGTTACTTCGGTCACCGATACTGATGCGGTGCATGTCGCCACGGATAGCGCTTTGGGGCCAAATACTGACGTCGTTGCCTAGACTGACGTCTCCCAGCACCACCGCTGACGGGTCAATCATGACTCGTTCTCCAAGTTGTGGGCTGACCCCCTTAAATGTTCGAATGTTGTCTTCGCCCTTGTAAGTCATCACACTCACCGCTTTATCAATTTACCATCGCTACTGCGCACTGTAGCGCAGCAAGCCTGTGGAGGTACAAGGTGTCTGAATCTGACGGGCATGCACCAATAGCGCCCAAACCCGCCCGCTTTATTGCCGGCGCGGTCTGTCCTCGCTGTGGCCAGATGGATCGAATTGTTGTGAGTGCAGATGGCGAGACACGCAGTTGTATCGCCTGCGATTTTTCCGACGCAAGGCCAGAACCCAAGCCGGCGGAACTGCCGACCCGGGTCACCCGTGCTGCGTCAAGACGGGTTGAAACTCGGGCGGAGCCGGTTCGTTTAATGGATCCGACAACCACTACTGATACGCAGCCCCCGGCGTCACCACCGTCTTCTGACCCAAATAGTTAGTCCGAAAGACGTAGATTTTAACCTTGACCTAATACTGTCTTAAAAAGGCATATTAGCCGCCACTTGGTCTCTATGTGGGTCTGTGAACACGCTATACCACTATATCTAGTGTTTTCGATGGGCTAGATAGGTCATATTCACCATCTAGATGCAATTAGCTTGGCTAACACTGTGATTTTCATGGCATTTCCCATTAAACTTACGGCTTCTGCCGGGGGTCGTGCCCTCGGTACCAAGGGGGGGCTTACACCGCTAATAGCGCAGGTGCGTTCTCTCGTGGAAAACCAATAAAACCAGCTTGCTATGTCTTCAACGGACGGGCAGTGGGTAGGTCGGACGTGGCGTTAACACGTCCTTTAAGAGAGGCAAAACCATGTCATTTGGAAACATTATTCGCGCGCTTGCTGGCCCCGTATTGGCCTTCGCGTCCGCGGCCGTTTTTGGTCAGGGCAACCAGGTCAATATGGCCAAGGGCGTCACAGAGGTCGGCGCTGAAATCTACGATCTGCACATGCTTATCCTATGGATTTGCGTGGTCATCGGGGTCGGGGTGTTCTCGGTGATGTTCTACTCGATCATTTATCACCGAAAATCCCGCGGTCATGAGCCGGCCCAATTCCACGAAAGCACAAAGGTGGAAATCGCTTGGACGGTAGTGCCTTTTCTGATTCTCATTGGCATGGCGGTGCCCGCTACCTCCACCCTTCTCGAGGCCTACAACACTGACGATGCGGAAATCGACATTTTGGTGACTGGCTACCAGTGGAAGTGGAAGTACGAGTATCTCGATGAAAACGGCGAAAATGTCAGTTTCTTCTCTAACCTTTCCACCCCTCAGAGTGAGATCTACAACAGCCAAACCAAAGGCGAGAACTACTTGCTAGAGGTCGACGAACCTGTGGTTATCCCTGTCGATACCAAGGTGCGATTTCTGCTAACCGCCAATGACGTTATCCACTCCTGGTGGGTACCTGAAATTGCCGTTAAGAAAGATGCTATCCCCGGCTTCATCAACGAGGCATGGACCAAGGTCCCCGAGCAGGGTATTTACCGCGGCCAGTGCACTGAGTTGTGCGGTGCTTACCACGGCTTCATGCCCGTTGAAGTGCACGCTGTCTCACGCGAGGAATACGACGCCTGGTTGGCGGCCAAGCGCGCCGATAAGGTGGCCCAGGCTGCGGCCGCAAGCCAAGCCTTAAGCCTCGACGAGCTAATGGCAAAAGGTGAGGCGGTTTACAACGCCCAGTGCATGGCTTGTCACGGCATGAATGGCGAAGGGGGCGTTGGCAAGGCGATCGCGGGCAGCCCGGTAGCGCTGGGTGACATCGGTCGTCACCTCGATGTCGGTATTAAAGGTGTCGCAGGCACTGCGATGCAGGCTTTTGGCGGCCAGATGTCAGATGTGGACATGGCAGCCGTTATTACTTACCAGCGCAATGCGTTCGGTAATAACACGGGGGATATCGTGCAGCCCTCAGACGTTGTTAACCACAAGAAAGGTTAATTGGGAGACATAACGATGGGTGATCATCATCACGGTCCTGCCAAGGGCCTTTCACGTTGGTTGTTTACCACCAACCATAAAGACATTGGAACCATGTATTTGTGGTTCTCCTTTGCCATGTTCATTTTAGGTGGCGCTTTCGCCATGATCATTCGCGCCGAGCTATTTCAGCCCGGCATGCAGCTCGTGGAGCCTGGTTTCTTCAACCAGATGACTACCTTGCACGGCTTGGTCATGGTGTTCGGGGCGATCATGCCGTCCTTTGTTGGCCTTGCTAACTGGATGATTCCCATGATGATCGGAGCGCCGGATATGGCGCTGCCTCGCATGAACAACTGGAGCTTCTGGATTCTGCCCCCCGGCTTCTTGATGTTGGCGTCTACCTTGTTCATGGAAGGTGGTGCACCGGCATTCGGGTGGACCTTCTACGCGCCTCTGTCGACCACTTACGCGGCGCCCTCGGTGACCTTCTTCATTTTTGCCATCCATATCTTGGGTGTGTCATCGATCATGGGGTCGATCAATATTATTGCCACCGTTATGAATATGCGTGCCCCCGGCATGACCTACATGAAGATGCCCCTCTTTGTGTGGACATGGCTAATCACCGCATTCCTACTGGTAGCGGTTATGCCCGTGCTTGCGGGTGCGGTCACCATGATGCTCATGGACATCCACTTCGGTACCAGCTTCTTTTCCGCGGCCGGTGGCGGTGACCCGGTGTTGTTCCAGCATATCTTCTGGTTCTTCGGTCATCCCGAGGTATACATCATCATTCTGCCCGCCTTTGGTGTGGTGTCTCAGATCATCCCCGCGTTCTCGCGCAAGCCTCTGTTCGGTTATGCATCGATGGTTTACGCCACAGCGGCTATTGCGTTCCTGTCGTTTATTGTGTGGGCGCACCACATGTACACGGTAGGTATGCCAGTTGCCGGTGAGCTGTTCTTCATGTACGCCACCATGCTTATCGCGGTGCCCACTGGGGTGAAAGTATTTAACTGGATCAGCACCATGTGGCGTGGCGCACTGTCCTTTGAAACGCCCATGCTGTTCTGCATTGGCTTCTTGGTGCTATTTACCATCGGTGGTTTCACGGGCCTCATGCTGTCGATTGCGCCAGCCGACTTCCAGTATCACGATACCTACTTTGTTGTCGCCCACTTCCACTACGTCATGGTGGCCGGTGCTGTGTTCTCTATGACGGCGGCGGTTTACTACTGGTTGCCCAAGTGGTCCGGTCGCATGTACAACGAGAATATGGGCAAGATCCATTTCTGGGTGTCCTTCATCGGCTTCAACATCACCTTCTTCCCACAGCATTTCGTCGGCTTGGCGGGCATGCCTCGACGTATTCCCGATTACGCGCTTCAGTTCGCTGACTTCAATATGATGTCGTCTATTGGTGCGTTCATTTACGGCGCATCGCAAATCCTGTTCTTGTACAACGTGATTGCGACCATCGTGTCCGGTAAGCGCGTCACTGACGACCGCGTTTGGGATGGTGCTGAAGGACTTGAGTGGACTGTGGCAACCCCTGCCCCTTACCACACCTTTGAAGTACCACCGGCGATCGACCCGACGCCAGCGCACGGTTAATTAAGGTTTGTTGATAGCGTGTTTCGGATAACGCAAAACCCCGCCATCGATACCGTCATCAAATTGGTGACGGTTGCGGTGGCGATGTTTGCGTTTGTCTTTGTCGTCATGGTGCCCTTGTACAACGTTCTGTGTGACGTCCTGGGCATAAACGGTAAAACAGCAGGGGCGGCTTATACCCCCGTGAGCAGTGCTATCGACGAAAGCCGCGATATTCGAATTCAGTTTGTCGCCACCAACAACGAGGGTATGCCCTGGGTGTTTCGTCCAGGCAGCACCATGATGACGGTGCATCCGGGCGCTGCAAACGATACGGTATTTTTTGCACAGAACCCGACCCCTGACCCAATGGTGGCACAGGCTATACCGAGCATTTCACCCTCGAGAGCAGCCGCCTATTTTCACAAAACCGAGTGCTTTTGCTTTAACCAGCAGCCCCTCGATGGCAATGCCAGTGCCGAGATGCCTTTGCAATTTATTGTCGACCGGGATCTCCCGGCTGATATCAGGACAATCACCCTGTCCTATACGATTTTTGATGTAACAGACCGGGCAGCGAATACGCTCGCTACCCGATAACACCCGGCCCTAAAGCCGGGGTTTACGATACGGAGAGTACGACATGGCTTCCACCCAGACCGCCGCTGCGGGCCACGAGAAATATTACGTTCCAGAGAGCTCGAGCCTCGCGGTACGCGCTACCATCGGTTTAGTAATGACAGTATTTGGCGCCGGCCTTTTACTTAACGACATGACCTTTGGCGATCCTGAAGCCAGCACTAACTCCAAGTGGGTTCTGTACATTGGTCTTGCGTTTTTTGCTTTTACCTTGGCCAGCTGGTTCAGAATCACGATTAAAGAAAATTTACAGGGTCTTAACAGTGCACAGCTCAACCACAGCTACGTGTTGGGTATGTTCTGGTTCATCTTCTCGGAAGTCATGTTCTTTGCCGCATTTTTCGGTGCACTGTTTTACGTGCGTCAGCTTGCTGGACCTTGGCTGGCGGGTGAAGGGGAAGGCGGCCGCATGAATGGTCTGCTCTGGCCCGGCTTCGAGTTTGCATGGCCACCGGTGACGACACCCCAGGAAGCAGTGGGTGGCGTCGATGCTCAGGCGATTGCGAATAACGGGATTTTCGGTACGTCTGAGCGCAGCATGGCCTTCGCCGATGCGCATCATTGGTACCAGTGGCTGCCCATGTGGAATACCCTGGTGCTGTTATCTTCTTCGTTCACGGTGCACGTTGCACACACGGCGCTACTGAAAGATCAGCGCGGTAAATTCAACCTGTGGCTCGGCATCACTGTGGGCTTGGGTATTTTCTTCCTGTTCTTGCAAGCGGCGGAGTACTACGAGGCCTATGCTCACTTCGGCCTGACACTGAATTCAGGAATCTATGGCTCAACCTTCTTTATGTTGACAGGCTTCCACGGTTTCCACGTGGCCATGGGTATGACCATGTTACTTATCCAATTGATTCGCTCGGTGAAGAACAAGCATTTCACCGCGTCAGATCACTTTGGGTTTGAAGCGTCAAGCTGGTACTGGCACTTCGTCGACGTGGTCTGGGTGTTCCTGTTCCTGTTCGTTTACATTCTGTAATCGCGTTTGCGTTGAACAGACGGGCGCTCAGGCGCCCGTTTTGTTATGGGCTTCTACCCTTTAGCCTGAAACCCTAACGTTAAGTGCGTGTTACGGATTGGATGTTTCGACGGCGCCTCTTGGACCCCCATCCCAGGGGTTGCGATGGCCCAGCTGCCCCGTGGCAACACCGTACACAATAACAAGTAGTAATCCGGACGCTAAACCCAGACGAACACCCAAGGATGTGAACAGGCGCTTTTTCTGCAGGTTACCTTGATCCATCATGAGAAAGTAAAGCCCAGATCCCAGGCTTGCGACGAGTGCGATCATGAATAGAACAATCAATACCTTAAGAACCATAGTGATCTCTTTAGAGCGACGTACCGTCGCGGTGGCCATGCAAACGCGGCTCATCCGCTCAAGCATGTGGGGTGCATGAGTGGCACAGTTTAACGCGAACTTGGGCCCATTGCGGTTTAGCTTCGAGTGGCGGCTAACGTTGCTGACATTGACGCTGATTCCCCTGCTGCTCAGTTTAGGTTTTTGGCAACTCGAGCGTGCCGATGAGAAACGACTTTTGGCCCAGCGCTACCAGGAGCGCGCCGGGTTGCCGCCACTTTCAGCGCAAGAACTGCAGGATTTATTGAATACCACCCCTAGGGAGCGCTGGTTTGAACTGATTGCCGATCGATCGATATTCGTTGATGGACGCATTGATCCCGACCGTTATGTGCTTATCGATAATCAAACCCGCAACGGGCAATTTGGTTACGATGTCGTAGTCTTTGTCGAAACCAATACCCTTTGGGTGCCGGTGAATTTGGGCTGGATGGCGGGTGATCCGGCCCGTCGAACATTGCCTCAGCCTCGATTACGCGATGGCTCAAGGCAGGTGTCTGGGCGGGTTTATCTTCCGAGTTCGGCACCTTATATGCTCGTGGACCCGGCGCCAGTAACTTCGCTGCCCTCGGTTGTCCAGCGCTTACAAACTGACATGATCGATGCCGATGCGCTATTCGATAGCCGCCGCCAACTGCTACCGGTTGAAATCCGCATCAAGGGTAATGATCCCCTGGCACTACAAGCCGATTGGCCCGTTGTTAACCAAAGTCCCGCCAAACACACCGGCTATGCGGTGCAATGGTTTACCATGTGCGCCGTTTTGCTACTTGCCTTTATTTTTGGCAGTTCCAATCTGTGGTCCCTAGTGCGCCGCAGATCAACTGCTCCGTGACGTAGAGAAAGAGATGACCAGCGCGACCCGCAACGATCGCAATAACCGCATGATTCTGGGCCTGATTGCCGGCTTACCGCTAACGATGATTCTGGCGGCCTCGTGGCTTTGGTACTTTGTGATTGAGGGGGATCTCGATCTCATCGGTGCCATAGGTACAGCCAATCACGGCACACTCATTCAACCGCCACGGCAGATTCAACCTTATACCTTTAAGGATGATGTCGGCGCAGCCTTCCAATGGCGTGATCTGGAGCCCCGCTGGACCATGGTGGTCGCCAATCGAGGCGCCACCTGCGATGGTGCCTGTGAGGCCCGTCTTTATGTGACGCGACAGATCCACATAGCACTGGGCAAAGAGTTCAATAAAGTTCGGCGCGTCTATATTGGCGATACGCCTATAGGCGAAGCCCGTATCGTGCCATTGATGCCTCGGCCAACCGGTTGGCCTACCGATGTTGCCCCCGGTGCACTCGCCACGTATCTGGCTGAAGGACATGTCGGTCTCGTTGCTCTGGCCACTGAGCCCGACAACTTTTCGACCCTGTTTCCGACCTTGGCTGACAGCCCCGAGCAGTGGTACCTCGTTGATCCCGCGGGCTGGGTCATGATGCGCTACCCAGATGCCTTGGATTATAAAAAGGTCATTGCTGACTTGAAGTTCCTACTGAAAAACTCTGGAGAGTTGCAATGACTCCTTTGTCGGCCTCAGCAACCGCCCGTTGGAATGACTATCTGGAGCTCACCAAGCCACGGGTAGTGGCTCTGATGATTCTGACAGCGCTTATCGGTATGTGCATGGCGGTGCCTGGGTTTGTGCCCTGGCAACCTCTGGTCTTGGGTAATCTGGGCATTGCTTTGTGTGCCGGTGCCGCCGCCGCCATCAATCACATTGTGGATGAACGCATCGATCAGCAAATGGCTCGAACCAAGGGGCGACCCGTTGCCACCGGTCGATTAAGCCAAGGCCAGGCGGCTGGATTTGCGTTGTTGCTGTCGGTGTTGGGGGTTATCACACTAGTACTGTGGGTGAACACACTCACGGCGGTGCTGACCGTTGCCAGCCTGATAGGCTATGCCTTCATTTACACCATGTTTCTGAAGCGCGCCACGCCACAGAATATTGTCATCGGTGGTCTTGCCGGTGCCGCGCCCCCGCTCCTCGGATGGACCGCTGTCACGGGAGAAGTCCACGGCCATGCACTCCTATTGGTGCTCATCATCTTTGCTTGGACACCCCCCCACTTCTGGGCCTTGGCTATTCACCGGAAAGAGGAGTATGCCGCGGTGGGCGTGCCCATGCTTCCGGTTACCCACGGTGTTAAGTTCACGGCCCTGCACATCTTGTTGTACACCATCATTATGGTGCTCATTACTCTACTGCCTTTCGCAACCGGCTTGAGCGGCTGGTTTTATTTGGCAGCGGCTCTGGTATTGGGTGCCGTGTTTTTATACTGGTCTATTGAAATT
The DNA here is from genome assembly GCA_913057135.1 of uncultured Halieaceae bacterium. Classification (GTDB taxonomy): domain Bacteria; phylum Pseudomonadota; class Gammaproteobacteria; order Pseudomonadales; family Halieaceae; genus Luminiphilus. Next base: position 49,887 of record CAJXNM010000001.1, on the reverse strand, counting down.
CTTCGCGGCCGCAATGCAAAGGCACCCATGGAGACCTTTAAGTACTCCATCACCTATTTGCTTTTGCTGTTCATCGCCATGCTGGTCGATCATTGGTTTTTTGGAGGTATTCTGTGAGTCTCTCACTGAACCGTCGTATCGGAATCACGGTTGCTGTTGTACTGCTATTCATCACCGTGGTCCTGGGCAGTTTCGTTAATCGCATTCAGCAACCCCGGGTCATGTCGCCATCAGATATGCGCGCTAATGGTTTATTTCTGTTTGAAACGCCCCGGGATTTAGGGCCGTTCTCTCTCGTCGACCACAAGGGGCAGCCGTTCACCCCTGAACGTTTTGCCGACCATTGGACGTTGGTGTTTTTCGGCTTTACCCACTGCCCCGATATTTGCCCCACCACTTTGTCGTTTTTAGCCGATGTCCAGGCACAACTCGAGGCAACAGAGGCCGCCGATACCCAAGTGGTCATGGTGACGGTCGATCCGGCCCGGGATACGGTGTCTGTTCTTGCGGACTATGTGCCTTATTTCAATCCGGACTTTGTCGGTGTCACCGGCGAATTTGTCGATATCTTGCGCTTTGCTCAGAGTTTGAATGCCCCGTTTCGCAAAGTCACCGAAGAGGATGGCAGCTATCAGGTCGATCACAGCGCCAATGTCGCCTTGATTAATCCCCGTGGTCATTTCCACGGTTTTTTCCGTGCGCCCTTCGATCTTGCGAAGTTTAAGGTGACCTACCGTTCAGCCCGCTATTTGTGGGAGCGCTGATACCATGACCCAACGCCTTGTGCTTGTTGACGGTTCCTCCTATCTGTTCCGTGCCTACCATGCGCTACCAGCGCTCACGAACTCTAAGGGTATGAATACCGGTGCCGCCAAGGGTGTCATCGGCATGATACGCAAGCTACAGGCGGATTTTCCCGATGATCAAGTGGTCGTTGTGTTTGACGCTAAGGGCCCTACCTTTCGCAATGCCATGTACCCCGAGTACAAGGCTAATCGGCCCCCCATGCCTCAAGAATTGCGTGAGCAAATTGCACCCATCCATAACGTTATTCAGGCGATGGGTCTGCCACTTATCTGTGTCGAAGGGGTCGAGGCCGACGATGTCATTGGTACTTTAGCTTGTCAGGCTGCCGACAGGGGTCGTCCGGTGTTGATTTCCACTGGTGACAAAGACATGGCGCAGTTGGTGAATGAGCATGTGACCCTCATCAATACCATGACTAACACGACCCTCGATCGCTCGGGGGTGATCGAGAAATTTGGTATACCCCCCGAGCTGATTATCGATTTATTAGCGTTGCAGGGTGACAAGGTCGACAACATCCCGGGGGTACCGGGTGTTGGAGAAAAAACCGCCATCGCGTTATTACAGAACATCGGTGGTATCGACGCGCTGTATCAAAATCTCGATCGAATCGCCGATCTCACTATTCGAGGTGCCAAGTCGTTGGCGGGCAAACTCGAGCAACATCGGCAGGAAGCCGAGCTCTCTTACCGATTAGCCACGATTAAACTCGATTGTGATTTGTCATTAGCCGAGGGTGACTTAGCCTCAAGACCCGCTGATCGTGAGGCCCTGATCAATTATTTTACGGAGCTAGAATTCAAAGCATGGCTGGCCGAGCTACTGCATTCTGATGGCGACTCAACCGCGTCGACAGCCATCGATGATCCGGACCATGCACCGCAAGCGCAGCCCCTCGAGGTCGTCACAATTACCCAATGGGCTCAATTTAACGAGTGGCTAACTGCGCTTAGGGCTGCCCCTTTATTTGCCTTTGATACCGAAACCACCAGCCTCAATTACATGCAGGCTGACATTGTTGGCCTGTCATTTGCTGTTGAGCCGGGTCGCGCTGCCTATGTGCCCCTGTGCCATGATTATCCCGGCGCACCGGAGCAGCTCGACCGCACTCAGGTACTCGAAGCCCTAAGGCCGCTTCTGGAAGATACAGACCACAAGAAGTTGGGTCAGAACTTGAAATACGATGCCAATGTCTTGGCTCGCTGCGGCATTGAGTTAAAGGGTATTGCGCACGATTCTATGTTGCAGTCCTATGTCTTGGATTCCACCGCAAGCCGTCACGATATGGATTCTCTGGCCCTGAAATATTTGGGTCAGCGGGCCATCAGTTTTGAGGACGTGGCGGGCAAGGGTGCCAAGCAGCTGACGTTTAATCAGGTGGCGTTAGAGCAAGCGGCTCCCTACGCGGCCGAGGATGCGGATATCACTCTGCGCTTGCACCAGCAGTTATGGCCAAAGTTGGAGGCGGAGCCGGCGCTTGCGGACCTCTATCAGCAATTGGAGGTGCCGCTGGTACCGGTGCTAGCGCGCATCGAGCGCAATGGCACATTTATCAATCGTCAGCAGCTAGCCGATCACAGCCACGAGCTCGCCCAGCGTTTGGACCAACTTGAGCAACAAGCCCACGAGCTGGCGGGTCAAGCCTTTAACCTGGGGTCTCCCAAACAGTTGGGTGAAATTTTATTTGGCAAACTTGAGCTGCCGGTGTTGAAGAAGACCCCCAAGGGCGCGCCCTCCACTGCGGAAGAGGTCCTGGCCGAGCTAGCTCTCGATTACCCCCTACCCGCGGTGCTAATGGAATACCGCAGTCTCTCGAAGTTGAAGTCAACCTACACGGACAAGCTGCCTACCATGATTGATCCGGTAACGGGTCGGGTACATACCTCCTACCATCAAGCGGTAACGGCGACCGGTCGGCTGTCATCTTCAGACCCGAATCTACAGAACATCCCGATTCGTACCGATGAGGGCCGACGTATTCGACGGGCGTTTTGTGCACCCGAAGGGCGTGCTATTGTCGCGGCGGATTACTCTCAGATTGAGCTGCGCATCATGGCGCATTTATCTGAGGATGCGGGTTTACTACACGCCTTTAGCGCCGACCTCGATGTGCATGCGGCGACAGCGGCAGAGGTATTTGACGTGGCCCTTGAGGCGGTGACCGCCGATCAGCGACGCAAAGCAAAAGCCATTAATTTTGGTCTGATTTACGGCATGTCGGCCTTTGGACTGGCGCGACAGCTTGGGCTGGGTCGCAATGAGGCCCAAGCCTACATCGACCTCTATTTTGCCCGTTATCCGGGTGTGGCCGATTATATGACCCGCACCAGATCTCAGGCCCATGAGCAGGGATACGTGGAAACCTTGTTGGGGCGGCGCTTGCACTTACCCGAGATCAACGCACGTAATAAACAGCGACAGCTCGCCGCTGAGCGCACCGCTATTAACGCGCCCATGCAAGGTACCGCCGCCGATATTATTAAGCGCGCTATGATCGCAGTTGACCAGTGGCTAGAGAGCAGCAATCTGGATGCGCTTATGATCATGCAGGTCCACGACGAGCTGGTGTTTGAAGTGGCCGAGTCAGATACCAGCACGCTGGTGGATGCACTACCAGAGCTGATGGGTCAGGTGGCAGAGCTGCGTGTGCCATTAAAGGTCGATATTGGCGTTGGCAGTAACTGGGATGAGGCCCACTAGTCGTCTGAATCGGCGGCTTCGTCAAACACGGACGCATCGGTTAACCAGGCTCGCAATAGTGTTTCGAGCTCTTTTAGACCGTCGCCTTTGAGCGAAGAAAACAGCTGCACCGAGGTGGTATCGCCGAATTCCAGTAGTCGAGCACGCACCGATAGCAAGGTGTTTTTGGCGGGGCCGCGTTTGAGTTTGTCGGCTTTTGTCAGCAATACGTGCACGGGCATAGTGGCGGAAGCGGCCCATCGGACCATTTGCTCATCCTGGTCCGTCAGCGGATGGCGAACATCCATTAACAACACCAGACCGCGCAAACTCTGGCGCCGTTGCAAATAGGCTTCCATGTGCTTATTCCACTCTCGCTTCATCTTGAGTGGCACTTTGGCGTAGCCATAACCCGGTAAATCGACCAGACGCTGCTGCTCGGAAAGGGCAAAAAAATTGATCAGTTGTGTTCTGCCCGGCGTCCTAGATGTGCGTGCCAACTTGCGATTTCCAGTCAGCGTGTTGATGGCACTGGACTTCCCAGCGTTCGAGCGGCCGGCGAAGGCTACCTCTGAGCCCGTATCAAGTGGTGCATTGGTGAGCGCACTGGCGCTCTGGAGAAAAACCGCCTGCTTGAAGTTGATCGTGCCAAGTTTGGGCGGGAATTCCGGTGTCGTACTTTGCTGTTCGTTGATAATGCCGGTCATAAGTGACTTTTATCCACAGGCCACGATTGACTATAATGCCACGACACGAGGGTCAAAGCATGTTGCTGTTGCGACTCTCTTCACCAAGACCACGGGTCTACAGCACCCGCAATAGGGGACATCATGATTTCACGTACACACGTCAGTCGAATTCTTGCGCCGGCTTCAATGGCTTTGGCCGTTATGGTATCAACGGCTGCTGTTGCTGCGCCTAACATGGACAAGTACAACAAGTCCTGCGCCATGTGCCACGAATCAGGTGCTGCCGGTGCGCCTAAAGCCCACAGTGAAAAAGCGTGGGCGCCACGTATGGCCAAGGGTATGGATGAGCTGCTCAAGTCCGTCAAGAACGGCTTGAACGCCATGCCGCCCACGGGGCTGTGCGCCGATTGTAGCGATGAGGAATACAAAGAGCTCATCACCTACATGGCATCACCCAAGTAAAGTCACTCTATAACAGGACCTCAGGATGTTTGTACGAACAACAGTTCGCACGTTGGCCTTTGCCATCGTAGCACTCGGTACCACCGTCGGCGCATCGGCGGCGGTACTCAAAGGCGATCCTGCTGCAGGTGAAGCGAAGGCGGCGACCTGCGGCGCCTGCCACGGTGTCGACGGTAATAGCGCCGTCCCGAATTTCCCGAAGCTGGCTGGCCTGGGCGAGAAATACCTCGTCAAGCAAATGAAAGATATTCGCAGTGGTCTGCGCCCTGTGGCGGCCATGGCGGGTCAGGTCGACAACATGACTGACCAAGATCTTGCTGATATTGCCGCCTACTACGACGCTCAGGTCCGCAGCCCAGAAATGACCGATCCAGAGCTTCTCGAGCTTGGTCGCAAGGTCTATATGTCTGGCATTATGGATCGAAAGGTCGCTGCGTGTTCCGGTTGTCACAGCCCGTCCGGTAAAGGCAATGCCCCTGCTGGCTTCCCAGCCTTGGCAGGTCAGCATGCGGATTACATCGCTGCCCAGTTGAAAATGTTCCGAAAGGGCTATGAGGATCCAACGGGTCGAGTAAACGACGGTGACACCAAAATCATGCGCACCACGGCATTTGAGCTAAGTGACCTCGAGATTCAGGCGGTTGCCGCCTACGCCTCAGGCCTACGTTAATCCGTATCCGGCGCGGTCGCGCCGGTGCTCGGCGGTCGAACGACGTAACAGGAAGTACGCCCATGGCAACCTTACGACGACATTTCCTCCAATGGCTAACCGGTCTGAGCTTAGCGTTGGCAACGGCGGCGTGCACTGCTGACACCCCCGCTTGGCAAGAGGGAACCCACTACGACGTTATCAACCCAGCGGTCCGTGTCGGCGCCTCTGATGAGGTCGTGGTCACCGAGTTTTTTTGGTACGGCTGTGGCCATTGCTACACCTTTGAACCGCTGCTAGAAACCTGGAAGGGGAGCCTGCCCGCCGGTGTTGTCGTCAAAGGATCGCCGGCCATCTGGAATGGCCCCATGGAATTACATGCGCGAGCCTTCTATGTGGCAGAAGCATTGGGGGTTCTCGACATCATGCATCCCGTTATTTTTAACGCGATGCATGTTCAGCGTAAGCGTCTCGGCAGTGAGGCAGCTGTTCGAGAGCTATTTGTCGCCAACGGTATCAGTGGTGCCGATTTCGACAAAGCCTTCGATTCCTTCGGTGTAAATAGCCAGGTGCGGCAGGCGGATGCCCGTGCCAAATCCGCCAAGATTACCGGCACACCATCGCTTATGGTTAACGGTAAATACTTAATCACGGCGCAAAAGGCTGGCGGTCAGGCAAACATGCTGAAGGTGGCCGAGTATCTGGCCGACCGTGAGTTAGCTGCCGGGTCGTAGACCTCTCTGTTTCAGTGATCTGATACGGTTTTCCCCGAAGCACCCGGAAGCGGCAGTGCTGTGCGCGACACTACTCGTCGCAACTCGAAGCTCGAGTGAACACCGCTGACGCCGGGTAGCCGGGTTAATCTGCCCAATAAAAACTGCTCGTAATGGGCCATATCCGCGACGACCACTTTGATGAGGTAGTCAGCGGCTTGGCCTGTCACCACGCAGCACTCCACCACCTCTGGATAATCCGACACCGCTTGTTCAAAAGCTTCGAATCGCTCTGGCGTGTGTCTATCCATGGTAATGCCGATGTGTGCGGTCAGGCTAAGACCCAGACGGGCTTGATCGAGCAGTGTGACCCTGCCTCGGATAAGGCCCTCTTGCTCGAGCCGTTTTACCCGCCGTGCGCAGGGTGTGGCGCTAAGGCCAACACTGTCGGCTAATTCAAGGTTACTTAGGCTGGCGTCTGCCTGCAGTTGGTGCAACAGCTTGATATCGATGCGATCTAGCTCTAGAGCCGGTGTCATGTAATGTCATCCACTAACAAAAAGATATTTATTAGATAATATCACTACGCTAAGCGCATTTTGATGTCAATTTTAGTCACTGTCACTGGGGCTTGTTGGTTACACTAATGACGATTAGAAAACCTTAGATGACAGTGCTGTTGAGCAGCCTGTCGCAGGTTTAGCTGTCATTCAATACCCTAGGGATCCAGCCATGAACTCCGGTTTTAGCCATACCAAATACCGTCCATTTCAGCCCGTTGCGAAGGCGAATCGTCGCTGGCCAGACCGGGTCATTGAGAAGGCACCAATTTGGGCGTCGGTAGACCTTCGCGATGGCAATCAGGCCTTGGTCGAGCCAATGAATGCGGCGCAAAAGCTCCGGCTTTGGGAGCAGTTGGTCAAGATCGGGTTTAAAACCATTGAAGTGGGATTCCCGTCGGCGTCGAGCCACGACTTCGATTTTTTACGTAAATTGATCGAAGAGCAGCGAATCCCCGAGGATGTAACGGTACAGGTTCTCACCCAGGCCAGGCCCGAGTTAATTACCAAAACCTTTGCCGCTTTGAAGGGCGTCAAGCAGGCGGTCGTTCATATCTACAACAGCACCTCTACGGTGCAGCGTCGAGATGTATTCGGACTGGATCGCGAGGGCATCAAGCACATTGCGGTTGAGGGTGCCAAGCTCGTAAAAGCTGAGGCAGAGCGTCACCCTGAAACCGACTGGACGTTCCAGTACAGCCCAGAGAGTTTTACCGGTACTGAGCTCGATTTCGCGGTGGACATTTGCAATGCGGTGAACGAGGTATTGGCACCGACACCGGAGCGACCGGTGATTATTAACTTGCCCGCAACGGTAGAAATGAGCACACCCAATGTCTACGCCGATCAGATTGAATGGTTCTGTGACCATGTGGCGAATCGGGATGCGCTGCTTATTTCCCTCCATACCCACAACGACCGCGGTTGTGCTGTCGCGGCCGCGGAATTGGGCGTGTTGGCCGGCGCCGATCGCGTTGAAGGCACTTTAATGGGCAACGGTGAACGTACCGGTAACATGGACATCGTGACCATGGCCATGAACCTATATAGCCAGGGGATTGATCCTGAGCTCAATTTGGCTCAGATGGATGAAATCGTGACGGTTGTTCGTGAGTGTACCCAGTTGCCCGTGCATCCCCGCCATCCCTATGCGGGGGAGTTGGTCTTCACAGCATTTTCGGGAAGCCACCAAGATGCCATCAATAAATGTCTTGCGCGTCGGCAAGACAATGACCCGTGGGAAGTCGCCTATCTTCCGATTGATCCCGCCGATATTGGTCGGACCTATCAAGAGGTCATCCGTATCAATAGTCAGTCGGGCAAGGGCGGGGTGGCTTACGTCCTCAACCGAGATTACGGCTACGAGTTACCCCGTTGGTTGCAGGTTGACTTCAGTAGTACCGTGCAGCGACAGGCGGAACTGAGCGAAACGGAAGTGTCTTCCGATAGCATTCATCAACTGTTCTGCGATACCTATTTGCGGGTCGCCGATGGATGGGCCTTGGGCAACTATCAATTAAGCCGCGATGGTGCCGTCGATGCTCTTGAGGTGAGTCTACAAACCCCATCGGGTACGGTCATGATCAAAGGGGCGGGCAATGGCGTCGTCGATGCGTTCGTGTGCGCAATGGAGGCCTATACCGGCCGCAAGATTGTACTGGTTGAATACAGTGAGCACACCTTGGGTAAGAGCGCCGATGCGGAAGCAGTCTGCTATGTGCAACTTAACATCGAGGGTGATCGCCCCTGTGGAGTGGGTCGCAGTCACGATATTGTGCAAGCCACACTCGCCGCGATCTTGTCGGCACTGAGTGCACAGGGTTTAAAGGCCGTTCAAGCGGCATAAATTGGCTGCATCCGCAGCTTTGGTCAGTTGGGGCAAGATTTTCAGCACCCTTGCGGTGTGCCGAATAGGGCCCCCTGTGTCACAATGTCGCTTGGGGTCCCGTTAGGAGCACGGCGTTGACGCCTGCACATGGCCAGCAGTAAACGATCTCTACCCATCTACGGCAGTGGCCGTTATCGTGGACTTTCGCGTCTGCGTGATGAGCTATTGCAGTCAGATTTGGTATCACCGATAGACGTCGATCCGAAGGACATCCAGTTCGCGCGGCGCCTCACCGTGTACCGGTTGATGCTCATGCTCATGTTGACGTCGGTGTCTTTCGTGCTTGCCGAAGCGGTCGTGGTTGGTGGTCATTTAGCGCTGACCATTGTGGCGGGTATCTCAGCGTTGCTGATATTTGCCACCAGTGTGCGTCTGGCCACTCGTCGCCGAATATTGATACCGCCATTATTCACCGTGGGTTTAAACATCACCGTTGTCATCATGGCAATTGGAAATGGCGCTGATCACCACGGCCTTTGGCTGTTCCCATTGATGATTGCACTAGCGGGCCTGTTACCGATACCTGTCGCGTTAGTGGCAGGCATCATCAGCTTAATTGCTTTGGTTTGGGTGCGGGAAAATACCGCGAATGTTGAGGATATTGCTGAAGACGCCGCGCTTATAGCCACCTGGCTAATCTCACTGGCGGTCATGCGTCTAATGACGCGTCAAACCGATGAGCTGGCCGATCTTGCACTCACGGATCCGCTTACCGGGGCTTACAACCGCCGTTACCTGTTGCCGCAAACCCAACGTAATATTGCGGACTACCAACGCTATGCCCGCTTATCGACCTTGCTCATGGTGGATATCGATCACTTCAAAGTGATCAATGACAAATATGGTCATGCCCACGGTGACAAGGTCTTGCGCTCGATTGTGGGACTGATCGACCAACGGATTCGCGGCGTAGATATGTTATTCCGTCTGGGTGGTGAAGAGTTTGTTGTGCTACTGAGTGAAGTGGGTGCACAGACCGCCGCCAAGATCGCAGAAGAATTACGGGTCGGTATTTCACGGATGGATGTCAGTCCTGCCCCAGAGGTGACCGTCAGTATTGGGGTGTGCGATGTGACCCAAGTTAACTCTGCAGACAACTGGTTGAAACAAGTCGATGAAGCGATGTATTCCGCGAAACAGCAGGGCAGGAACCGAGTCGTGGCGGTGGATACCTCGAAAGTACCCGACCCTCTCATTGCCAGCAATTTGCCGATTTGGCGTTAGCCTACTACTGGCCACGCTACTTGCTGGTTGTTCCAGTACCTCCTTCCTTTATAACCGTCTCGATACATTTATCGCCTGGGAGCTCGATGATTATGTCGACCTGACACCGACGCAGGCCGACGAGATGGATCGTGTTATCGACGACTTTATGTGGTGGCATAGAACCCAGGAATTGCCCCGGTACGTCGCATTACTCGATCGTGTCGATAGGGACTTAACCCAACCGGTGAACGCCGATGTGCTAATGGATGTAGAGCATTCGGTAGAGAGTGCGCTTAACCGGCTGCGAGACCGAATGTTAACCGACATGCTCGCGTTCGGTGCCACTCTGTCCCCCGAGCAGCGATTGCAGTTTGTTGAGACGCTGCAGGCACAACACACCGAGTTATCCGAGGAGCGTCTTGCCCGATCAGAACAGCGTTACCGTGAAGATTTAGAAGATCAACTAGTGGATAGTTTGTCCGATTATTTGGGGCGTTTAACCCCGGTTCAGCGGGAGCAGGTGACGCAAGTAGTACCTGCATTTCATCGCCTTGATGGCATGTGGATGGAGGACCGCCGAGTATGGTTAGACAGGCTGCACGCCATTATTGACGCGAATGAGCCCAACTGGCCGGACCTGACCCGTGAGCATGCCCTCAACTTTCAGGCAACTCGCTCCCAGGGCTACCGCGAGGGGTTTGCCAATAATATGCAGCGTCTGCGAGAGCTGTTGGTGGTGGTGCTCAATGACCGTACTGAACGACAGGATACGAAGCTGCGCAAAAAGCTAGCGCGTTACCGGGATAGCTTTGCAGAGCTTGCTGCCGATGGCGTCGTACCGGTGGCCGCGATCACCACCACCGGATTAGTCGAGTAGTGACAAATCGCGCACAGCACCCTTGTCGGCACTGGTGACCATTTTCGCGTATACCTTGAGCGCAGGGCTTACCTTGCGGGGCCGTTCCGCTATGGGTTGCCAGGGTTTGGGGCTCGCCTCCATGGCCGCTCGACGGGCCGCAAGCGTTGCCTCATCGAGATCGACGTTGATACTGCGGTTTGGAATGTCGATATGGATGATATCACCTTGTTCAACCAAGCCAATCGCCCCGCCTGCTGCTGCCTCCGGTGACACATGGCCAATGGACAAGCCCGACGTGCCGCCAGAGAAGCGACCGTCGGTAACCAGTGCACAGGCGGCCCCTAGGCCCTTCGATTTGATGTAGCTCGTGGGGTAGAGCATCTCCTGCATACCCGGACCTCCCTTGGGACCCTCGTAGCGGACAATCACGACGTCCCCAGCTTTGACTCGATCCTCGAGGATGTCGCGCACCGCATCGTCTTGACTCTCGCAGACGTGGGCTGGCCCGGAAAAGACCAATATGTCATCGCTCACACCGGCGGTCTTCACAACGCAGCCATCTTCGGCGATGTTGCCGAACAACACGGCAAGGCCCCCGTCTTGGGAGTAGGCGTGGCTAATGTCGCGCACGCAACCGCCGCTCCGATCAATGTCGAGGCTTGGCCAACGGGTGCTTTGACTGAAGGCGGTCTGGGTCGGAATCCCTGCGGGCCCTGCGGCATAGAGGGCTCGAACCGCATCGTCACTGGTGACGGCGATATCCCACACGGCTAACGCCTCCCCAAGGGTTCGGCTATGGACTGTATGGGCCTCGGTATTGAGCAGACCACCCCGTGCAAGTTCACCCAAAATGGCCATGACACCACCGGCCCTGTGAACGTCCTCCATATGGTATTTAGGGGTACTGGGCGCCACTTTACAGAGTTGGGGCACACGGCGACTCAAGGCATCGATGTCTGCCATCGTGAAGTCGACGCCGGCTTCTATGGCTGCAGCCAGTAAATGAAGGATGGTATTGGTAGAGCCTCCCATCGCGATATCGAGGGTCATCGCATTCTCGAAGGCAGCGCGACTCGCGATCTGGCGGGGAAGTGCGGTTGCGTCATCTTGTTCGTACCAGCGTCGCGCCAAGGACACGATTAATTGGCCTGCCCGTTTGAATAAAGCTTCCCGATCGGCGTGGGTGGCCAGCAGTGAACCGTTACCGGGTAGGCTAAGGCCCAAGGCTTCGGTGAGGCAGTTCATACTGTTGGCAGTAAACATACCCGAGCAGGAACCGCAGGTCGGGCAGGCCGAGCGTTCATAAGCGGCGACTTTTTCATCATCGGCGCTGTCATCGGCCGCGATCACCATGGCGTCGACTAAATCGAGCTTGTGTTCCGACAGCGCTGTTTTACCCGCTTCCATGGGTCCGCCTGAGACAAAAACCACAGGAATGTTCAAACGCATCGCCGCGTTAAGCATGCCGGGGGTGATCTTGTCGCAGTTCGATATACAGACCATGGCATCGGCGCAGTGCGCATTCACCATGTATTCCACCGAGTCAGAGATGATGTCCCGGGACGGTAGGCTGTACAGCATGCCGTCGTGCCCCATGGCGATGCCATCATCTACGGCAATGGTATTGAACTCCTTGGCGACACCCCCTGAGGCCTCAATTTCCCGCGCCACCAGCTGCCCAAGATCTTTCAGGTGGACGTGTCCCGGGACAAACTGGGTGAATGAGTTGACCACCGCAATGATCGGTTTCTCAAAGTCATCGTCGGTCATTCCGGTGGCGCGCCACAGTGCTCGGGCGCCTGCCATGTTGCGTCCTGCGGTGGTGGTCTTGGAACGATACTGGGGCATGGTGGTATCTCTCGAGTCATCACTTCGCCCACTAGTGTAGCAATGGCGGAAGTGTTCAGGTTAAGGTCAAGCGAACGCTTTAATCAGTACCGAAGAGTTGCGTTGCAGGTTGTAAAGTTTCTGCCGCTCATCGGGCAGTGCCGATCGATCCCGTTGTTCAAATCCCTGCTCTAAAAACCAGTGACTTGTTTGGGTTGTGAGCACAAATAAGCGAGAGAGCCCAAGCTGTCGCGCCTCTTGCTCCATTAACAACAATAAATGCTCGCCGCGACCTTGATTACGATAATCGGGATGGGTGGCAATGCAGGCAATTTCCGCGCTGCCATCGTTTGTGAAGGGATACAATGCAGCACAGGCAATGATGCGGCCGTCCCGTTCAAGCACGCGAAAATTACCGATTTCTTGCTCCAATAATTCCCGTGAACGTCGCACTAACACACCGCTTTCCTCAAGGGGCCGCACCAGTTCCAGCACACCGCTGATGTCATCGACATTGGCGCGCCGCGCTTGCTCAAATGCCTCCCGGCTGATCAGTGTGCCGGCCCCGTCGTGGCTGAACAGCTCCTCAATCAGGGCGCCGTTGCGGTTAAAGTTGAGTAGGTGGGCGCGAGGCACGCCCTGTTCACAAGCGCGGCAAGCTGTATCCCTGTGAGCAGCTTGTTGTGGGTCGTTAATCATCAGGGACTGGGCTTCGGCAACGGTACATTGCTTAAGTAGCTGACCGTCTTCATCGAGTAAGCCCGGGGCGGCATCCATAATAATGAGTTTATCGGCACCGAGGGCTATCGCAGCGGCGCTTGCTAACTCCTCAGAGCTCAAATTGAACACTTCGCCGGTCGACGAAAAACCCAAAGGTGACAGCACAACGATGGCCTGGGCATCCAGTAAAACCGTCATACCCGCCGCATCAAGCCGCCGTACCGCACCGGTTAGCTGGAAGTCGACGCCGTCAACAATGCCCAGTGGACGCGCAGTGACGAAGTTGCCACTGGCCACCCGCAGCCGAGAACCCCGCATGGGCGAGTCTGGCAGCCCTGTGGAAAGTTGACTCTCGAGCTGCAGGCGCTGTGCTGCGGTTACTTCTCGCACCACGGCCATAACCTGAGGATCCGTTACCCGAATACCCCGATGTAATTGGCTTTCTATATTGCGCTCGAGGATGGCGCGCTCGATCGCAGAGCGGGTGGCATGGACGAGTACCAACCGCACACCTAGCAAGTGCAACATGGCCAGGTCGTGGATTAAGCTGGGGAACGCGCCACTGTCGAGGGCACCGTTGCCAAGATGAATGACAAAGGTTTTGCCCCGGTGATTACGAATATAGGGCGCGGTGTGACGAAACCAGTCGATGTGGTGGAGATTGCCGGACACGTTGATGGATGCTTTGGAGTGGTGGCCTGCTAGATTACTACGAATCGTCATCTCAACGACATGACTTGAGGGCAACCTAGCTGAATACTGCCTGCAATAAGTAGAAGAAGATCACCGCAAGCACCGCGGCGATGGGTAGTGTAATGACCCAGGACACCACAATTGAACGCACCATACGCAGATCGATAGCGCCGATGCCACGGGCGAAACCAACACCTAATACCGCACCCACTAGGGTATGGGTGGTAGAGATGGGCAGTCCCGTACCCGAGGCTAATACCACTGTACCTGCCGCGCCGAGTTCAGCGGCAAAACCCCGACTTGGTGTTAACTCGGTGATCCCCTGTCCAATGGTTTTCATGACGCGCCAGCCGTAGCTCGCCAGCCCAACAACGATGCCTGCAGAACCCACTAGCAATACCCACCAGGGCATTGCTGACTTCGCGGCCAGTTCACCCCCAGAGCGGATAACTTGCACCACCGCGGCAAGTGGGCCAACGGCGTTCGCCACATCGTTCGAGCCGTGTGCAAATGCCATGGCACAGGCGGTAAAAATCATGAGTACGCCAAAAATACGCTCGAGACTGGTATTGCCCTCGTTGGCGACTCTGCGCCGAAGCCACAGAGCCCCCAGTGCCGCGACACCGAAACCAATGGCCGTCGACATCAATGCCGCATCCCCAAACGCAGAACCCGTACCCAAACTGTAATTGAGCCCAACATGCTTGAGACCCTTAAGCAGGGTCACCATGGCGATCATGAAGCCCACCATCCACATGTATAGAGGTATGAGGGTGACTGCTCGGGTTTTCGCATCATCATGTTCAAGTATGAGTTTGCGAACACTGGTGAACAGCACAAAAGACAGGCTGCCGGCCAGCAGCGGTGACACGATCCAGCTGGCGGCAATGGATGACACCTTGCCCCAGTTCACCGCCTCTACGGACACTGCCACACTACTGAAACCGACAATGGCACCGACAATAGAGTGGGTGGTCGATACCGGCCAACCCCGAGCGCTGGCAATCATGAGCCACGTGGCTGCCGCTAGCAGCGATCCGGTCATGCCAAAGACAAATTGCTCGGGTATGGCTTGGAATACCCCAGGGTCGATGATGCCTTTACGAATCGTTGAGGTCACTTCGCCGCCCGCGAGGAATGCGCCTAAAAACTCAAAAATCATGGCCACTAAAATGGCTTGCTTGAGGGTGAGCGCGCGGGCGCCCACCGAGGTGCCCATCGCATTGGCGACATCGTTGGCACCAATACCCCACGCCATGTAGAGCCCGAAAACGGCGACAATTGCCAAAAGTAATGTGCTGTTGGCGGTAATGATGTCCATACGGGTCCTTAACTCGACCGATACTGTGGCGATTGGTTTTGATTTACGCGCAACCGAGGGTCGCGAGTATAGAGGGTATGAGCCCCCAATGTCTTGGGATTACAACCCTTCTCGGGCTGTGCGCAACGCCCGGGACTGCGTAAACTGCGTCCATGACCGTTGATTATGCTTTGCCACCCGAGAGCCGCATTGATGTGCCCAGTTTTGCACAGGCCTTGCATCGTGCCGGACGTATTAACGAGCAACAATTGACGCGCCTCGCAGCCTATCGGGGTACCGCACTACACCCCTTGGTCTATATCGCTGAGCTTAAACTGCCCGATCAGCAAGCCCCCGAACGGCCGCTCGACATGCACGCGTTGCTGGGGTTTTTATCAGAAGCGACGGGGTTGGCCGCCGTCGAGATTGATCCATTAAAAGTGGACGTGGCCGCGGTGGCAGAGGTTATGTCCAGGGCGTTTGCCGAACGACACGGTATTTTGGCCCTAGAGGCCACCGAGCACGAGGTCGTTGTAGCCACGGCTGAGCCCTGGTTATCCCGATGGCAGCGAGATTTAGAGCATGCGGTGCGCCGCTCGATTCGTCGGGTTATCGCCGATCCCCGGGATATTACCCGCCACACCAACGAGTTCTACACCATGGCTCGTTCAGTGCAGGGTGCCCGTAATCGTATTCAGGGTAATCCCGGTCGACTGGCTAACCTGGAGGCAATGCTCCAGCTCGGTGCCAAAGGGGAGCCTGACGCCAATGATCAGCACGTGGTGAGTGTTGTGGATTGGTTGTTGCAGTATGCCTTTGAGCAGCGCGCTAGCGATATTCACATTGAACCACGCCGACAGGTTGGTAATGTGCGGTTGCGTATCGATGGCGTGCTGCACAAGGTGTATGAGCTGCCCGAGGCTGTGTCAGCCGCGGTAACAAGCCGTTTAAAAATCCTCAGCCGCCTTGATGTCGCTGAAAAGCGCCGCCCTCAAGATGGCCGACTTAAAACACGCACCCATGATGGTGCTGAGATTGAGCTGCGGCTGTCCACATTACCTACCGCGTTTGGCGAAAAGTTGGTCATGCGTATTTTTGATCCCGATGTCCTTTTAAAGGGATTTGAGGAGCTGGGATTACGGGGTGATGACTACGCCCGCTGGGCGGGCATGATTGATCACGGCACGGGTATTGTACTGGTGACCGGTCCGACGGGCTCGGGTAAGACCACCACCCTGTATTCAACCTTGCGTCAGCTGGCGACCCCAGATGTCAATGTCTGCACCATTGAAGATCCGATTGAAATGATGGAGCCCACGTTTAATCAGATGCAGGTTAATCATGGGATTGAGTTGGATTTCGCCGCAGGAGTGAGGGCACTGATGCGGCAGGACCCCGACATTATTATGGTGGGTGAGATTCGCGATCTTGAGACCGCCCATATGGCGGTGCAGGCAGCGCTCACTGGCCATTTGGTGTTGTCGACCCTGCATACCAATGACTCCCCAGGTGCCATCGCCCGATTGCTCGAGCTGGGTGTGCCGCCATTTTTGATCAAAGCAACGGTGCGCGGCGTCATGTCCCAGCGTCTGGTACGCACCTTGTGTAAGCATTGCAAACGATTGGCGCCGACGGATGTGCTCACCTGGCAGTCTCTGGTAGGTGATGGTGGGCTCGAGGCACCGGCCGAACTCTATGAGCCGGTCGGTTGTGGTCAATGCCGCAATACCGGTTATCTGGGTCGTGAAGGTATTTACGAAGTGTTGGTATCGGACGCTGATGTGCAAGCCTGTATTACCGACAGCGAGTCTACCAGCCAGCTAGCTCAGGCAGCTCGAGCGGGAGGCATGGTGCCTTTACGTCACGCGGGTGCCGAAAAAGTCTTAAGTGGCACCACAACGATTGCCGAGGTACTGCGGGTAACACCTGCGCTCGAACGCTAATATGACCGGTATAGAGAATTCTTCACACGCGACTTTACACGCCACTTTGCCCGCAGCCTGGGGTCGCTTGGCGGCCTTGGCAGGGGACGAGGGCGCCCGGCAATTGCGCGTCACACTCGAGGGTTTGGGTTTGCTGGGCGAAGTCGAGAGGTTGCTAACGCTCAGTCCCTTCTTTGTTGAACAATTGGGTCGACATGCTCGATGGGTCGAGCAGCAGTTGAGCACCGATTGGCTCGCCGAGCGCCACTGGTCGAGCGATGACTGGACGACTTGGGTACAAAGCTGCCTGCCATCGGTATCAGATGAAGCCGCGTTCATGGCGGCTCTGCGACACATTCGAGGCCGAGAGTATCTTCGAATTGTGTGGCGCGACTTCAGCCATCGAGGCGACCTTGCTTCGACCTTGTCCGATGTCAGTGGTTTCGCTGATGCGGCTATTCGCGTGGCTGTGGCGTTTGCAGAGCAACAACTCAAGCCTCGCTTTGGGACACCCATCGGTGCCTTAAGTGGAGCGGCGCAACCGCTCGTTGTGTTGGGTATGGGCAAACTAGGGGGTGGTGAGTTAAATCTATCCTCCGACGTCGATCTCATTTTTTGCTACCCAGAGTCGGGCAGCACGCAAGGTGGCCGCAAAGAGCTCACCAATCAAGAGTTCTTCATTAAGCTCGGTCAATCAATCATTCGCTATCTCGATACCACCACCCCCGATGGTTTCGTATTTCGGGTGGATATGCGGCTTCGGCCCTGGGGTGACAGTGGTGCGCTTGTCTCAAGCTTCGACGCCCTCGAGCTGTACTATCAAGAGCAGGGTCGTGAGTGGGAGCGGTATGCCTTGTTGAAAGCGCGACCCATTACCGGGGGTGAACATGGGTCGGCCCTTAGCGCGCTTATTCGCCCCTTCGTGTTCCGCCGTTACATTGATTTTGGCGTTATTGAGAGCCTTCGGGACATGAAAGCCATGATCATGGCTGAAATCCGGCGTCAGGGCTTAGAGGATAATGTTAAGCGGGGCGATGGCGGTATTCGTGAAGTCGAGTTCATCGCCCAATGTTTGCAATTAATTCACGGCGGTCGCCAACCGGATTTGCAGTGCCGAGGATTGCTGACTTCTCTGCAGGCCCTCGACCATTGCGGTTTACTCACGACAACTGCGGCCAGCGAATTAGCACAGGCGTACCGGGGATTACGTGACTGCGAACACGCCCTGCAAGGCATGGAAGATCGACAAACCCAAACCTTGCCCGCCGATGATCTGTCGCGACAGCGCTTGGCGGCTATCCGCGGTTTTGAGGATTGGCCGGCCATGGCGGCTGCCATTGACCAGTGGCGCTCGGTGGTTGCCGCTCACTTTAGAGATTTGATCAGTGTGCCCGATGAGCAGACCGATGCCGATGTGGCTCATCGATTGGGTTTCGCCGACCTCGGACCCGATACGTTAGCGCGCTTGGGTTTTGCCGATGGTGAGGCGGCTTGGCAGCACCTTAATACCTGGTTGGAATCCTCAAGCATTCGGGTGCTGCAAACCGATGGCCGACAGCGTGTAGAGCGTTTTTTACCCCGCTTGTGTGAAGCCGCGGCCGCTACCCCTAATCCCTTGTTGGCTCTCGAGCGCACGCTACCGTTTGTCAGCGCCGTTTCCCGCCGCAGCGCTTATTTGGTGTTGCTTGAAGAGAACCCCATGGCACTGCAGGGCTTGGTTGGTTTGTCTGCTCGCAGCCCGTGGGTTGCAGAGCAGTTGGCTGCGCGCCCCGAGTTACTGGAAGAGCTATTAGATCCTGAAAAGCTCACCACCGCGCCCAGTCGTGACGATATTCACGCCCTCGTGCGTCAGCAGCTTTTGCGCATTCCAGAGAGTGATCTCGAGGCGCAAATGCTGGCCTTGGGGCGGATTAAAGACGCCGTCGTACTCCGTGTCGCTGCAAGCGAGTTAGGTGAAACATTGCCTATAATGAAAGTAAGTGATTACTTGTCATTTTTGGCTGAGGTGTTGCTTGAACACGCGATCGCGGTGGCCAAAGCCGAGCTTGTGGCGCGACACGGGGAACCCAGCGGCCCAGATACCGGTTTTGCGGTGATCGGTTACGGCAAACTCGGTGGTATTGAACTGAGTTACGGATCAGACCTCGATTTAGTATTTATCTATCAGGGTGGGGACGGACAAACCACCGGCCATAAACCGATCGACAATATTCGGTTTTACACTCGATTGGCCCAGCGGGTGGTCCATGTGCTGTCAACCCGTATGGCAACTGGTCGACTCTATGAGGTGGACCTGCGTTTGCGCCCCCATGGGGAATCGGGCTTGGTGGCTGTCTCACTGCAGGGCTTTCGCAATTACCAACTCGAGTCGGCGTGGGTTTGGGAGCATCAGGCGCTGGTGCGCACTCGAGCCGTCGCCGGCGACAAGTCTTTGGTAGATCGGCTAACCGCACTTCGACATGAGATTCTCACGCTGCCTCGGGAACCGCAGGCCCTTGCGGCCGAAGTCAGCGCCATGCGTCGGCGAATGTTGCAAGAGGGCAGTGGTCGTCTGGCAACACAATCTGGGTGGTTTGACCTTAAACGTGACCCGGGCGGTATTGTCGACATTGAATTTGTGGTGCAATACCTCGTGCTGGCACACGCCCACAGATTTCCGGCTCTTACCCGTTGGTCTGACAACATTCGTATTCTCGATGCATTGAAGGAAACGGGGGTACTGCCCGAGCACCAGGCTGCTGCCTTGGGGTCCGCTTACCTGGCATATCGCTCTGCGGTTCATGTAGCTGCCCTAGAAGGCACAGCGGCGACAGGTGAGAGCACTGTTTTTATGCACCATCTCGAGCAGGTTAGCGTCATCAGAGATCAGTGGTTGCCTGACATAGTGGGCGATGAGACAAGTTAAGGGGCCGGCTTTTTGCCGGTAAGTTAAGACGCCGCGGTGGCTGACAACCGAGGCAGTATTTGTGACAACAATGAGGAAACACCATGGACCTCTCCAAGCTGAGCGGGCATATATGGCTTGATGGCGCACTTGTGCCCTGGGAAGAGGCGCGGGTACATGTACTGACCCACACTTTTCACTACGGTTTGGGTGTTTTCGAAGGGGTTCGTGCTTATGCCACGGACAACCTAGGAACCTGCATATTCCGGCTCGAGGAACACACCGATCGTTTGTTTCGCTCGGCCCACATTTTGCAAATGGACATGCCCTACGACAAGGCGACCCTGAACGCCGCCCAGCGCGAGGTGGTCAGGTTGAATAACTTACAAGAAGGTTATCTGCGTCCCATGTGCTTTTTGGGGTCTGAGGGGATGGGTTTACGGGCCGATAACCTAAAAACCCACGTGATGGTCGCAGCCTGGCCATGGCCTTCTTACATGGATCCCGAGGCCCGTGATCGAGGTATTCGGGTTCGCACATCAAGTTATACGCGCCACCACGTCAATATCACCATGTGCAAAGCGAAGGCTAATGGCAACTATATCAACTCCATTATGGCCCTTCGCGAGGCCCTTGATAGTGGTTGTGAAGAGGCCTTGCTGCTCGATAATGAAGGTTATGTGGCCGAGGGCAGTGGCGAAAACTTCTTTATGGTGAGAGACGGTGTTATTTACACCCCCGACCTTACCTCCTGCCTCGACGGTATCACCCGTCGAACCCTGTTCCAGATTGCGGCGGACGAGGGCTATCAGGTGAAGGAGCGGCGTATCACCCGCGACGAAGTTTACATTGCCGATGAGGCTTTCTTCACCGGCACCGCCGCAGAAGTAGTACCCATTCGTGAGCTAGACAGCCGCGTGATTGGCGAAGGGCGAAGAGGCCCCGTGACGGAGCGTTTGCAATCCATCTATTTTCAAACGGTTCGGGGTCAGCAGCAGCGTTACCTCGATTGGCTGACGCCCGTTAGCGATTAACAGATTATTGCAACGAGGCCACGGGAGGACTGTCAGTGGAACAACTGCCTTCGGGTTTGCGTTATCGACACTGGCGAGCCGGGCACAGCACCAAGGCGGTGGTGTTATTAGCCCACGGCCTGGGTGAACATTCGGGGCGTTATGAAGCCTTTGCCGAGCACTGCAATGCTAGGGATATTGCGGTGGTGGCACCGGATCACCGGGGTCACGGCCAATCCCCCGGGGAGCGGGTGTTCGTGCGGGATTTCGATGACTATCTGTCGGGTATGCGCGAGTGTCGAGCTGTTGTCGCTGCAGATTACCCCCAATTACCCTGCTTCCTGTTCGGTCACAGCATGGGCGGCTTAATTGCCGCTCGCTTGCTGCTTCAGGATCAGCGTCAGTACGCGGGGGCACTGTTAAGTGGCCCTGCCTTCGCGGTTACTGAGCCGCCGCCGGCCCCTATTATGTGGTTAGGACGTTTGTTAGCACGGGTGGCGCCAAAAGCTGGCATGCTCGCGCTCGATGCCAGCGGTGTCAGCAGGGACCCAGAAGTGGTTGCCGCTTACCGTGATGACCCCTTGGTACACCACGGGAAGGTGACCGCGGGGTTAGGTGTTGCGCTACTCGACGCGATGGCTAAGACCCTGCCCCGTGCCTCCTCTATTACGCTGCCCATTATTGTTATGCACGGCGGTGCTGACACCCTCGCGGCAGCTGCGGGTTCCGAGCAGTTTTTCAAGGGTCTGGGCTCCGCCGATAAGACTCTGCGGCTATTGCCCGGTCTCTACCATGAGATTCTCAACGAGCCCGAGGGCGACAGCATTGCGCTGGACTATATTCAGTGGCTGGAAGATCACTTGTGAGCAATGAGCGAATTATTGTGTGTGGCGCAGACGGCCAATTGGGTCGGGAGCTGCAGCTGACCCAACCGCCTGGTATCGAGGCCGTGCCGTTTAATCGTCAGGCTCTGGACATTACAGATGCGACCGCGGTCGAGCTTGCACTGGTGACCACCGGCGCACGGGCCATTATCAATGCTGCCGCTTACACTGCGGTCGATCGTGCTGAATCCGACACGGAGACAGCCCGGGCCATCAATGCCACGGGGCCTGCCATTTTAGCCGATTGCTGCGCAGCCCACGGTACCCGTTTGCTCCACGTGTCGACGGATTTCGTGTTCGATGGTGCCAGCGGGCAGGCTTACCGCCCTGACGACGAGGCCAATCCTTTGGGGGTGTACGGCGCTAGCAAGCTGGCCGGCGAGCAGGCGGTACTTGCCAGTGGCGCCGATGCTATTGTGGTCCGCACTGGCTGGGTGTACTCCCGCCATGGGGGAAATTTTGTAAAAACGATGCTCAGGCTAATGGCCGAGCGAGATCGTCTGACCGTGGTTGAAGACCAAGTGGGCACACCGACCTGGGCTCGGGGATTGGCACAAACCTGTTGGACCCTAACCCTGGCGCCGAAAGCCCACGGTGTTTACCACTGGAGTGATGCCGGCGCTTGCAGTTGGTACGATTTCGCCTTGGCCATTCATGCATTGGCCCTTGAACTGGGGCTTTTGTCGACTGCTGTTGCGGTAGAGCCTATTCCCGCTGCCGACTATCCGACGCCTGCAAAACGACCAGCTTTTAGTGTGCTCGACAAACAGCGCACCCGCGCCTTGTTGGGCTACGCTGGTCTCCCTTGGCGCGAGCAGCTTAGGCTGATGCTCGCAGACTTGAAAGCGACACAGGATTGATTCATGACACGTTCATTATTGGTGACGGGTGCTGCGGGGTTTATCGGCGCTAATTTTATGTACCACTGGTCCCAGCGCTATCCCGACGATGTATTGGTGGCATTCGACGCGCTGACCTATGCGGGTAACCGCGCCAACCTAGAAGCCCTTGAGCAGCGTGGTGCTGTCCACTTTGTGCATGGGGATATCTGTGACCCCCAGACCATTAGCCGAACGATGGCTGAGTATGCCACCGATACCATTGTCCACTTTGCGGCCGAAAGCCATGTTGACCGGTCCATTACGGGTCCCGATGCGTTCATTCAGACCAATGTGGTGGGCACGCACAACTTGCTGGCAGCCGCCCGCGCAGCGTGGCTAGCGGGCTCAGGTAGGCCTCATCGATTTCATCATGTCTCCACCGATGAGGTATTCGGTTCACTGACCCCCACCGCGGCCCCCTTTACGGAAACCTTGCGCTACGAGCCTAATTCACCTTACTCGGCTAGCAAGGCTGGCAGCGATCACTTGGTTCGGGCTTATCACCATACCTATGGCCTAGAGGTCACCACCAGTAATTGCTCAAATAACTACGGTCCCTTCCATTTTCCCGAGAAACTGATTCCCCTGTGCATTACCCGACTTCTCGACGGCGGCCCGCTACCTGTTTACGGTGATGGCAGTAACATTCGAGATTGGCTGTACGTCGGAGATCACTGCCAAGGTATCGCAAGGGTGATTGAAGCGGGCACCATCGGTGAGACCTACAATATTGGGGGTAACAATGAGTGGGCCAATCTCGATATCGTGAAATTACTCTGCAGCATGATGGATCAACGTTTCGCCAACGACGAAAGTCTTCACAGGCGATTCCCCAAGTCCCCTGCCGCGCGCGGCGAATCCCACTCCCTCATTCAGTTCGTTGAGGATCGTGCTGGGCACGACTGGCGCTATGCCATTGATGCCAGCAAGATTGAACGGGAGTTGGGGTTTGCACCCCATGAGACCTTTGAAACGGGTATTGGCAAGACCCTTGATTGGTATCTCGATAACGAACAGTGGTGGCGGCCACTTCTGGCCAGAGGCTAGCTTTCGGTTAGCCTTAACCACGGCAGCTGACGCCGTTGGTCACAAACCGAATGTTTCCGCGTGGTCAGTATCGTCGCCAGCCAGCCCAATCTTTCATTGTGAACGGCTTTGTTAAAACCGGAACTTAGGAGTGTCCTCCCAGCGACGACCCTGCTGATCTTTCGCAGACAACTTGGGTTGCTCACCGTTGACCAGTGGCCACTCGATGCCCACGGTGGGGTCGTCCCAAGCTAAGCTGACTTCACTTTCTGGGTGATAGTACTCGCTGCACTTGTACAGAAAGTCGGCGGATTCTGAGAGCACATAGAAGCCATGGGCAAAACCTGGGGGCACCCACAGCATCTCCTGGCCCGTCGCAGTCAGCGTCACGCCATACCACTGGCCAAGGGTGGGAGAGTCAGCCCGCAGGTCAACCACCGCATCGAACACCTCACCGGCAGTGACCCGCACTAACTTGCCCTGGGTGTGTTGGGTTTGAAAATGCATGCCTCGCAAGATGCCTTGTGTTGAGCGGCTGTGGTTGTCTTGCACAAAATCAGTGGTAATGCCCGCATCGGCAAATACCCGTTTATTCCAGGTCTCCAAAAAGAAACCGCGCTCATCGCCAAACACTTTCGGACGCAGTAACACTACGCCACTCAAAGGGGTTTGCTCACACTGCATTGCGATACCCCGCCCGCTCATTCAGCAGACCCTCTAGATAAACCCCGTAACCACTTTTAGCCAGAGGTTTCGCCAAGCGCAGTAACTGCTCTCCATCAATATAACCCATGCGATAGGCAATCTCCTCTGGGCAAGCGACTTTGAGCCCCTGACGTTCTTCTACCACCCGGATAAAGTTAGCGGCGTCGAGTAGTGAGTTGTGTGTACCCGTATCGAGCCAAGCGGTACCACGGGACATGACCTGAACCTGTAGCTCACCCCGTTCAAGATAGGTTTTGTTGACGTCTGTAATTTCCAGTTCTCCCCGGTGGGATGGCTGAATCTGGCGGGCGATATCGACGACCTTGTTGTCGTAAAAGTACAGCCCGGTCACCGCATATTGTGAGCGCGGTTCTGCAGGTTTTTCTTCAATACCAATGGCCTTACCCTGTTGATCAAACTCCACTACGCCGTAGCGCTCAGGGTCCTGAACATAGTAGGCAAATACCGAGGCCCCAACGGTTTGTTGAGCGGCGCGCTGCAGTGCACGGCTCATACCATCTCCGTAGAAAATATTGTCACCCAATACCAAGGCCGCTGGTTGCCGACCGATGAAGTCAGCGCCCAAGATAAAGGCTTGCGCCAAGCCGTCAGGGCTAGGTTGCACGGTGTACTGAATGTTGATGCCCCATTGACTCCCATCGCCCAGCAAATCGGCAAAGGCAATTTGATCTCGAGGGGTAGTGATGACCAGAACGTCTCGGATACCTGCCAGCATCAGCGTTGCCAGTGGGTAATAAATCATCGGCTTGTCGTATACCGGCATCAACTGCTTGCTGACAGTGCTGGTCAGTGGGTGCAGGCGGGTGCCAGAACCGCCGGCCAAAATCAGGCCTCTGTAGTCGGTTTTTAGAGCTGTGTCAGGCATGGGAACTTCCGAATATGAATGATGCGCCCATAGTAGCCTAGGGCTCGCTGTAGCAGCAAAACAGCACTGGGTAATGGCATGCTCTGGGATGTTTTATCGTCTAATAACGAGACGTTTACCGCTTTTGTTTAATGTGTCTGGTTTCAATGGCAAGGCGATGTGGCCCCGCCTATCGGCAGAGCCACCCAAGAAGGTATGTGGCCTATCAGAATTGATAACTCAGACCCAACTGAAGAGATGTGTGTTGGTAATCAATGTCGTTAATCATGCCCGGCGCGCCCGACTCTGGCTCTAGATCGAGACTCGAGACATTGCCGTAGCGCAGCTCGCCGCTCACAACCCAGCGAGGCGACAGCGTGTATTCGAGGCCGGCAAATACTTGAAGACCCGAATTACCACTCGACGAGTAGGATTGCTCAACGCCGTCGCGCTCGAAATCGATATCAACTTCTTGGGCCCAGGCAATTCCTGCACCCACATAGGGCGTCCACTTGCTGTTGCCTCCGAAAGCATAAACGCTGTTTAGGTACATGATGCTTGAGGCAAAGTCTGCGGTGGGGTAGTCGATACTGCCGATCGAGCCGGTAAAGTCGTTACGTCGGTATTCCCAAGCCAATTCTGTCCGCCAACCATTACCAAAGCTATAGCCTCCAGCGATACCCGCGAAGCCACCGGTATCGGTTTTACCCGTTGCCGGTTGTTGCTCGCCCTCAAATGTGAAGTTGCCATCGGCGTCTGATAGGCCGCTCAAGCCCCCATGCGCCCGAGCATACCAGCCTGCTTCCTCTCCCATTGCCGGGGTGCTAAGCCCCAAACCGATTGCCAGACTTGAGATCAGAATTACTGACGTTTTCATCATTTTCTCCCGTTAGAAAAGTTCATGCACATCATTGTGCTGCCCTGTTCTACGCGGATTTCTTGATCCTAACTGGCTGATTTTTCGTAATTTGTATGAACTGGCAGGTTTTTGCACCAAAGGACAGTTCGCGCCAATCAAACGACGGGACTTCACCCATGAATGGGCAAACAACGGCCGCCAATCCACAGGTTGCGCGATATTTTTTCATCGTCAGCGTTGTGTTGGGAGCGGCCTTTGGTTTCGTGAGCGATCCACCCGTGTCCGGGGCCTTAGGGGTACTTGCTCACTTTGTGCAGTGGCAGCTGCAAACAATCCTTCCCATTGGTTTGCTTATGCTGCTACAGATTGTCCTTCTGGGTATACCTTTTGTACGCAGCATCGGGCCATGGGCAGCGCTACTGATAACAGGACTATCTGCCTCGGTGCTTTTTGCGCCGGTCGGCCTATTGATTGACACGTGGTTTATGGGTGACCCATACACCCTCGAGCAGCTCATCGATGAATTTAGTGGTGTAGCGCCACCGATCATGGTTTGTTGGACCGCCATTAATGCGCCATTAGTGCTTGGCTTTCGCTGGGAGTCCCAGCAACCACTATCGATATCGGCGGCGCCCCCCGAAACCCATTCTGCGGAGGGGTTAAACCCGTTCGGATCGCAGCAATCCGAAAGTGACTCCCACTCTATCGAGGCGCCGTTGGTTTCGGGGGCGTCCTTTGCGCAGCCGGCCTTTTATCAAGAGCTGCCTGAGGATAAGCGGGGTCAGATTATCTATTTGAAGTCGGAGCTCCATTACCTGACTGTAGTGACAACCAAAGGGAGAACATTGATTCTCTACAATCTACGTGATGCCATTGAGCAGTTACCTGCAGAGGCTGGTATACAGACCCACAGAAGTTACTGGGTGGCGGCTGATCAAGTGGTCGCAGTTCACAAGGCAGGGCGTCAAGGTGAAGTTGAGCTCAAGGATGGTGATCGAATTCCCATCAGCCGCGCTCGTCTGGGTGCTGTAATGGAGTGGATTACCCATCGGGCTTAACCGGGTTGGGTACTGCAAGTCCTTGATTGTTTGGTGCGCTCGCGGAGCTCCGAATCTCCGATCGTCTGGTTCTTAGCCCTGCGCACTTGGTACACTCTGCTATATACGATCCCCGGAGTTGATACTATTAACGCGCCCGCTACGCTTGACGGGTCGGTGGCCCCTGCTGTCGCCGCTACCGAGCCCCCACTGCGCATCGCGTTATTGGGTTATCGGTCTGCCCCTTTTTCCGGTGGCCAGGGTATTTATCTGCACTATTTGAGCCGAGCTCTGACAAAGCTCGGGCATAAAGTGACGGTTATATCGGGCCCGCCATATCCACATCTCGTGCCTGAAGTGGTGCTTGAGCAGCTGCCTAGCCTTGATCTGTATGCCAATGGCTTACGTTCAGTACCTCCGCGTCGCTTGCTCACCGATCCCTTGGCGCGAGTCGAATGGTTGTCCAAGTTGACCGGTGGTTTTGCGGAGCCATGGACCTTTGCGGAGCGGGCACGTCGCTGGTTGTTGCCGCGACTCGATCAATTCGATGTCATCCACGACAATCAAACATTGGCTGATGGCTTACTAGCGATTCAAGGGACGGGTGTGCCCTTGGTCACCACCATTCATCACCCGATAAGTCGTGATCGACGTTTAGCGCTGCAGGCAGAGCCGCGCTGGTATCGTCGATTGTTGGTTGCCCGTTGGCACGATTTTGTCACTATGCAAAGTCGCGTGGCGCGTCAGCTAAATCACGTGGTGACCGTATCTTCGGCGTCCCGTAACGATATTGTGGCGGACTTCGGTGTGCACCCCGCGCGGGTACAAGTGGTTCATATCGGTGTCGATGCCGCACTATTTCGCCCGTTGCCTCAGATCGAGCGGCATTCCTGTCAAATCATGGCGACGGCCTCGGCCGATACCCCCAACAAAGGCTTACCCGTACTGTTGCGCGCAGCACATCGATTAGTCCCAGTACTGCCGGAATTGAAGTTGTTACTTGTGGGTAAGCCCCGGCCCGGTGGCAGCACCGAGGCCTTGGTGGCAGAGCTCGGCTTGGGCGACAGGATTGAGTGGGTCCACAACGTCGACCATGAAACCATTGTGGCGCACTATGCGCGCAGCACTGCGGCTGTGGTGCCCTCTTTGTATGAAGGATTTGGTCTGCCTGCTGTCGAAGCCATGGCCTGCGCTATGCCTCTGGTGGTCTCCGACGGTGGCGCACTACCCGAAGTAGTGGGCGATGCGGCCGAAGTTGTGCCCGCCGGCGATCACGAGGCACTTGCAGCGGCATTACAGAATTTGCTGCTAGATAAATCTCATCGGGATGCATTAGGCGCAAAGGCGAGGCTGCGCGCAGAGCGTCATTTCAGCTGGGATGTGTGCGCCGCGCAGATGGTGGCCTATTACAGGGAGTGTATGGCGGCGTGTTAACCGTTGATTTCAGCCGATTCACTCTGAGTCCAGGTAGCCGCTGTCTTGACGTCGGTTGCGGTGAAGGCCGGCACAGCTTGGCGGCTTATCTAGAGCCCGGTGTTGAGGTCATTGGCGTCGATTTATCGGACACCGATTTGGCAACAGCTCATAATCGTATCGGGGACATGGCTAGTTTTAACCCCGCGGGCCAGGTCACCTTTATGCGCGCCGACGCCACAAACTTACCCTTCGCCGATGATAGCTTTGATCGGGTGATTTGCAGTGAAGTTCTAGAACATATACCCAACTACATTACCGTGATTGAGCAGTTGGTGCGGGTTCTGAAGCCGGGTGGTCAGTTAGCGATCAGCGTACCTAGAGCGTGGCCCGAGTGGGTTTGTTGGCAGTTGAGTGAGCAATACCGAACCACGCCCGGTGGCCATATTCGTATTTTCGACGCCGTTCATCTGCGCCGGGAAATTCAGCGCTACGGCGTAAAATGTTACTGGCAGCATGGCGCCCATGCCTTGCACGTGCCCTTTTGGTGGTTGCGCTGCTGGTTTTGGCGCAGCGCCGAGGAGAATCCCATTGTGGCTGCTTATCATAGACTTCTGGTCTGGGATTTAATGAAGCGACCCGCTGTTACCCGTTGGTTCGATAAAATCGCCAACCCTTGGATGGGCAAGAGTGTTGTCATGTATTTCAGAAAGCCTGTCATGACGTCTGGAGAGCCCTAACCTTGAGTGCTTTGTATCTTCAAAAGGGCATGTTCCCCACCGATTATTTGCGGCCAACGGTGGACTTCATACTGCGCACCCAGACAGCGGCGGGTGAAATCCCATGGTTTGATGGCGGTCATTCTGACCCCTGGGATCACACTGAAGCTGCGATGGGTTTGGCGATTGCCGGTGAGATCGAGCCGGCATTACGCGCTTATCGGTGGCTTGCTACCGAGCAGTTGCCCGATGGAAGTTGGTGGCGCTCTTATCGCAACGGCAGGCCCCACGAAACCGATCGACGTGAAACCAATTATGTAGCCTACATAGCGACGGGTATCTGGCATCTGTATCGCATTACAGGGCATCGCGACACGCTTGTTGAATTTTTTCCGGTTGTCGATGCCGCTATGGATTTTGTCCTGAACTATCAGAGTTCCCACGGCGAGATCGACTGGGCGGTAGACGGTCAGGGCGAAGCCTTGGGTGATGCACTGCTGACAGGTTGCAGTTCCATTTATAAAAGTCTCGAATGCGCCAGCCACATCGCCGCCGAACTTGGACTCGAGCGGGCCCATTGGCTCGCCGCACGAAGACGCCTTGGTCACGCACTTCGACATCGCCCCGAGCGGTTCGATCGCACCTGGGCAAGCAAACGCCGCTATGCCATGGACTGGTTTTATCCGGTGTTGACGGGCTGGGTACAAGGTGGCGCTGCTCTCGAGCGTATTAACCAACGTTGGTCCGAATTTGTGGAGCCGGGCTTGGGCTGCCGCTGTGAAACTCAAGAACCTTGGGTGACTGTCGCCGAGTCTTGTGAGCTCACCATGGCGCTGTTGGCGGCGGGGGATAAAGCCCGCGCCGCGACCGTGTTTAGCTGGCTGAGCCGTTGGCGCCACGACGATGGTGCGTGGTGGACCGGTTATCAATTGGTTGAAGACTTGCTTTGGCCCGATGAAAAACCCACCTGGACCGCCGGTGCAGTGTTACTGGCTGCCGATGCATTGACAGGCCACACCGCGGCATCTGATCTTTTTTTAAACGTTCATGAGCCTAAGGCCACGGGTTATCGTGCGGTGGCCGATTGATTTGGCGATTTGTTAGTGACCCAGCCGCCGCAGCGCCCGCAGACTACCCTCGTGACCAACGGTTTCGAATAATCCCGATTCTTTCGCCATGCGCCAGACAGTGAAGGGGGCTTGGCCACCGGCATTAGCCTCTGGGAAGACATCGTGAATGGCCAGGATGCCACCGGGTCGTAGCCAGTGTGAGAAACCACGCCAATCGGCGAGTGCCGCGTCGAGACTGTGCCCACCGTCGATGAACAGCATGCCTAATGGGGTTTGCCAGAAGCGGGCAAGGGTTCTCGATGATGTGACAATGGGTACTACCCAATCATCGAGGCCGCTGTTAGCAATGTTGCGCCGGAATGTGGCAAAGGTATCGACTCGGCCTGTGTCATCGATCAGCCCGCTATCATGGAACATTTCACCCGGTTGGTGCTCTTCAGAGCCCCGGTGGTGATCCAATGCGAACACCACCGTTTGGTGCTTTTTTGCCGCCGCCGCCAGCCAGAGGGTTGAGCGACCGCACCAGCTGCCCACCTCTAGAATGGGACCCTTGGCAGCCGCCTGCTCCGCTAGCCCGTGTAGATAAGCCCCTTCGGTATCATCGAGAAAGCCCTGTACATCGGGACTTGGGGGCAGTGTCATGGTCGATCCAGCAGACGGTTATTGATTGTCCGATGCGGTTGGAGCAGGGGGTGGATTCAGGAAGGCATCCAATCGCTTCACATCATCGGGGGACAGGGTGCCGGCGTTTTCCTTCAGGCGCAAAGAGTTCACGATGAAGTCATAGCGACTGTTGGCGTAGTCGCGCTCACTCTGAAACACCAGATTTTGGGCATTCAATACATCGACGATGTTACGTGTGCCGACTTCATAACCCGCCTCTGTGGCATCGAGTGCGCTCTGGCTTGACTTGATGGACTGTCGGCGGGCGGCAACCCGCGCCACATCTGACATGACGGTCATATGTAGCGAGCGTGCGCTTGTTACTGTTGTCCGCATAAGATTGACGCGGTTTTCTTTGGCTGCGATGTACTCTTGCTCGGCGCGGCGCCGGTTAGCGCTCAATCGTCCACCGGTGAACAGGGGCATATCGACGCGCACCTGCCACACCTCGCGGGTCTGTTCTGAGTCGGGCTGAACCAGGAAAATCGGCTCAGGAATGGCCGATCGCGTCCCCTGGGTTTCGGTATCTTCGTAGCGGTAGGTTGCCGATACCTTGGGTGCGTGCTCGTAGCGATTTGCTTTGGCGCTTTGGCGCGCGGCTTCCTCTGCATAACGGGCCGCAGCGAGTTGATAGTTGTTATTCAGGGCGAAGTTCACCCACTCTGAGCGATCGGCCGGCGCCGGTGGTTTCGCCTGAAAGTCGTCAGACAGGGTGAACAGCTGCCCGTGCTCCTGGCCGGTGAGCACTGATAAGCGCTCCTTAGCCACAGCTACGTTGTTCTCTTCGACAATACGACCAACTTGAGCTAAGTCGCGGGCGGCCTCTGCCTCGTACACATCGGTAATGGCGATGAGCCCCACTTCAAAGCGCTGACGTGTTTGTTCTAGCTGGCGCTCAAAAGCCCGTTCCTGTGCCTCTGCGGCGGCCAAGTTATCCTGGGCGCGCAGTACAGCAAAGTAGGCCTCAACGGTGCGGACGATGAGGTTTTGCGTATTTGCGGCAAATTCTGCCTCTGCCCGCTTGCTGACTTCTTCACCGGCCTGATAGTTGTACCAGGCGCTCAAATCGAACAGGGTTTGAGATAGGGATACGTCCCAGCCATCGGTATCGGTATCGCTGCGGTTGAAACCCTCTCCAATGACAGGAGTACCGGTGGGATCAAAACCGAGAATTTGTTGGCTGGTGCTCTCGTTTACTGTCCCCGAAATGCCATAACCCGCGGTTACTTGTGGCAACAAGGCCGATAACGCTAGGCGCTCTTGTTGCAGATTAGCGAGGTACTGGGCTTCCTGAGCTTTCAGCTGTGCGTCGTTGTTTAGCGCAAGCTCATAAATATCGAGTAGGGACTCCGCTTGCCCCAGTGGGCTGGCTAAGAATAAACAAGCGGCCGCGGTTTGAACCAAGCGCTGCCGGAATAATAAACGCGTCATGGGGAACTCCTTTTCGCCGTGCGCAGTGAAATTGCGCCGCGAAGTGTAGCATTTGGTGTCGTCGTGCACAGGCTTTGGTATTGGCAGTATGTTGTGATGTGTCAGAAGGAAGTCGAGTAAAGCCGTAAATAAGCTCCCGAGGAGCGGTTCCTGTTGCTACACTGCGCCCATGGAGGGCCTACAATAATGACTCAGTCAGGTTGCGGCGTTAAGTCGCGCTACAGCGTCGATCTGGTTGATTTGCACAGCTTGTGCGAAAGCAACTACATGCGCCTGCGTCGGGTGTTCCCTGACTATGAGAATACCAATGAGCGCACGGTACGTATTGGCGACGCCAACAGTCTCACCTTATCGGTCAGTGAGCGCAGTCGCTACACGACAACCTTTCAACTGACACATCTCAGCGCTTTATCGAAGCCTTTTGGTGGTGTTCGCTTGCATGTTCGCCTCTATCACGATGCCCGGATGGCCGAAGTGCTGGGTTTCCAACAGCACCGTCAACTCGAGGGTCGTTATCCGTATCCCAATCGGCAAATGTACCAACGGGATGAGAAGCAGCAGCAAAATCGGTATTTGGGTGAGTTACTCGCTTTTTGTCTTGCTGAGGGTCGCGATCCGTCAGCTCAGCTATTTTCTGGTGCCCATTGATGCCCGGTAACCTTCTCAACGGCGAGTTCACCCTTGGGGGCGATGGTACTCTGGCACTACTGCAGATTACTGATACCCATCTAATGGCCCAGCCGGGTGGTCGTTTGTTGAATGTCGATGCGGATGCTTCCCTCGATGCGGTGCTGGCGGTGGCTCGAGAGCGGCAATCTGTCCCTGACGCGATATTAGTCACCGGCGATATCTCTGGTGACGCCAGCGCCAATGCCTATGGCCGACTAGCCGATAAACTTGCGGACTTTGAAGCCCCCAGTTTTTGGTTGCCGGGTAATCATGATGGTTGTGGCGAAGCTAACATTGACCAGGTGTTCTTCACCCGCTTTCTGCTATCACCTCACTGGTTAATTGTCATGCTCAACTCCCAAGTGGATAACGAAGTGGGTGGGCATTTAGCGGCCATCGAGCTCGATGCTTTGGCGCGCGCTGTCGACATTGCCAACGGCACCGCTCGACACTTATTGGTGGCATTGCACCACCCCTTGTGGCCCCTTGGCTGTGCCTGGCTCGATCCACAACGTGTTGCCAATGCCGAGGCCTTTGCGACGGAGATTCATCGTTGCCGCAAGGCTAGGGTGGTGCTCTCGGGCCATGTTCATCAGGCGAGCGATACAAGTATCGATGGGGTGCGCTATCTCACGACGCCGTCCACCTGCGTCCAATTTGCGCCTGGGGCCGAGGACTTTAAGGTGGATACCTGCGGCCCAGGTTATCGCTGGTTGTCACTGCACCCCAATGGCCACATTGAAACGGGTGTCGAACGGGTTACCGATCAGGTTTTCCCAGTTGATCTTGATTCAGGTGGTTATTTATAACCACAGCCAGTACTTATTCACGCTGTTCCCTGCCGACAGGAGGTCGGCCGACTACCGATGAGCCAACAATACAACGCTGATGCAATTGAAGTCCTCACAGGACTCGAACCGGTTCGCAAGCGGCCCGGTATGTACACCGATACCACGCGCCCGAATCATTTGGCGCAGGAAGTTATTGATAACAGCGTAGACGAAGCGCTGGCGGGACATGCGGACCAAATTGACGTCACTGTGCACAGTGATGGCGCTATTACGGTGGCGGACAATGGTCGTGGTATGCCCGTCGATTTACATCCGGTGCAAAAAAAGCCTGGTGTCGAGGTGATCCTGTCGACCTTACATGCGGGAGGCAAGTTTTCCTCAAAGAACTATCAGTTCAGTGGTGGTTTGCACGGGGTGGGCGTTTCGGTGGTTAACGCCTTATCCAAGCGTTTAGATATTGCCATTCGTAGGGATGGCCAAATTTGGGAAATGGCTTTTGAAGGTGGTGAAAAAGTTGCTGCGCTAGCGGTCACAGGCAGCTGCGGTAAGCGTAACACTGGCACCACCATTCGTTTTTTACCCGATGCCGGTTATTTCGATTCGGGCCAATTTTCACTGCCACGCTTGACCCATGTATTGCGAGCCAAGGCGGTGCTTTGCCCGGGTCTGAGAGTCACACTGCTCGATGAGCGCAAAGGGGACAAAGTCGAGTGGTATTACGAGGACGGTATTGCCGACTATCTGGCCGAGAGTACCGCCGATTTTCCCGCTATCCCCGAGGCACCCTTCACCGCTGGTTTCAGCACCGAGACGGGGGCTGCACATTTTGCGATTCAGTGGCTGCCAGAGGGCGGCGAATTGGTCACTGAGTCATATGTCAACCTGATCCCTACCGCGCAAGGGGGTACCCATGTCAATGGTTTGCGGTCGGGACTCCTCGAGGCACTGCGTGAGTTCTGTGAGCTGCGCAACTTATTGCCCCGTGGTGTCAAACTGACCGCAGAGGATATATGGGACCGATGTGCCTATGTGTTGTCTTCAAAGTTGGTTGATCCCCAATTTTCAGGTCAAACCAAAGAGCGTCTATCATCTCGAGAGGCCGCAGGCTTCGTTTCGGGGGTTGCCAAGGACGCATTTGCCCTGTGGTTGAATCAGCACACCGCTGAAGCGGAATTGCTCGCGGAACACTGTATTAATCGCGCCCAAGCTCGGCTGCGCTCAGCGAAAAAAGTTGTCCGTAAGCGGGTAGCCTCGGGACCGGCGCTGCCTGGCAAGCTGGCGGATTGCAGTTCTGAAGATCCCGCTCACAGTGAACTCTTCTTGGTCGAGGGGGACTCTGCGGGCGGCTCTGCCAAGCAGGCTCGCAACCGTGAATATCAGGCCATCCTGCCTTTACGTGGCAAGATTCTGAACACCTGGGAGGTAGATTCCGCTGAAATTCTGGCTTCAGCGGAGGTACACAATATTTCGGTGGCTCTTGGTATTGATCCGGCCAGTGATGATTTAAGCGGCTTACGCTACAACAAAGTGTGTATCTTGGCAGACGCGGATTCCGATGGCTTACACATTGCGACATTGATCTGCGCCCTGTTTCTCCGGCATTTCCGACCACTTGTCCGTGCTGGCCATGTCTTTGTTGCTATGCCGCCCCTGTATCGAATTGATGTGGGTAAAGACGTCTACTATGCCCTCGATGAAGCCGAGCGTAACGGTATTCTCGATCGCTTGGCCGCCGAGGGTAAAAAAGCCAAGCCCAATGTTCAGCGCTTTAAGGGACTCGGGGAGATGAATCCACCGCAGCTGCGTGAGACCACGATGGACCCGGATACTCGTCGACTGGTGCAACTGGTACTGGACACTGACGACGATACCCACAGCTTATTTGACATGTTGTTGGCCAAGAAGCGCGCCGGGGATCGGAAGGTATGGCTTGAATCAAAGGGCGATCTTGCGGACATCGCTGTTTGAGGGTGGGCCGGGGGAGCTCTTTGCTCGTAGTAACAACAGTAAACATATTTGGCCGGCGGTCTCAGTTAATGGCACAGG
Organism: uncultured Halieaceae bacterium; assembly: GCA_913057135.1. Classification (GTDB taxonomy): domain Bacteria; phylum Pseudomonadota; class Gammaproteobacteria; order Pseudomonadales; family Halieaceae; genus Luminiphilus. The sequence continues at coordinate 13,957 of CAJXNM010000001.1, read as the reverse complement.
AGAATCATCGATGACCGACTTATCTACAGGGTTCAAAGGGCTAATCTGCGCATCGTTACTGTCGATGGCCACCGCTGCCCAGGCTGCTTGGCAAGTCAGTGATAGTTCAACGGTGGGATACCTATCCTTAAAGAACAATGCCATTGCCGAGTACAACTATTTTTCTGGTGTTAGCGGCATGCTCTCGGAAGAGGGTGAACTCAATCTGAGCATCGCCCTCGATACGGTAGAGACACAAGTAGCTATCCGTAACCAGCGTATGCGCGATTTATTCTTCAAAGTGGCTGACTACCCAGAAGCCACGATAAGCGCCACCTTAAGCCCCGATGATATCGCCTCCCTCGGCGATGGTAGTGTGATTGATCGAACGATTCCGGTGACCCTGCAGTTACACGGTCAGAGCGCCGAATTGTCGGCGATGGTCCGGGCGCAGATCAGCGATGGCCACTTGTACGTCACAACCCTGCGGCCATTGCTGCTATCGGCTGCAGATTTCGGCCTTGAGGAGGGTGTTGCGACACTGCAAGAAATTGCGGGTCTGCAAGCGATTGCTCGGGTTATTCCGGTGACGGTCGATCTGCACTTTGTACCTAAGTAGCCCGTTACTCGGGGTTTAACGCAGAGCCGATATCAGAGCTTGCAGCTGTTGCCGGTAGCGGGCACTGCGCTCCCTCGCCCCGAGTTCTAGGTTGTAGTTAACCAGCGCCTGTAAGACATCGGGATTACCCGGCAATTCGGTGTTGAGTCGCTCTAGCTGCGCCACAGCTTTTTGTCGATTACCGCTGTCATGCAGTGCGATGGCATAAACAAATCGATGTCGACTGCCCTCTTCTTCCAGCTCGGCGGCCTTAGCCAGGTGTGTCATAGCTTTTTCCCGATTACCGGCGCGTATTTCCAGTAATCCAAGGCTGTGGTGTATGTTGCCTGCGCTAGGGTTGAGCGCCAGACCTGCCTCGAGTAGAGCCCGTGCCCCAGTGTCATTGCCCGATGCCCGCTCAAGATCGGCCAGATTGAGTCGAGCGGCTTCCAATTGCGGGTTCAACTCAAGGGCCGACCGCAGGGCGTCACCGGCCCTTTGTCGGTCGCCGCGGTTGCGCCAAAAGGTCGCCAATTGAACCCGTGTCGACGGCATATCCCAATGGCCTAGCAGTGTCGATTCGTACTCGTTGAAGAGGGGCACTAGACGTGCATTATCTTGGTCCCGAAGCTGATTTGCGGGAACGCTGGCCAGTTGCTCGGCTATTGCCATGCGCACCGCTAGAATTGGGTCGTCAATCAGTGCCCGAAGCATGAGAAAACGCTGGTCTGGGGGCAGCGCTGCAGTGGCTCTAACCGCAGCCATGCGTAATAAACTGGAGTCAGATTGCAGTAACAGCGCGCTGATTGACGCCAGGTCGGGTGCACCGAGCTGGGCATAGGCCTGGATCGCCGATGCGCGCATCATCGGTGACCTGGTATCGTCTCGAATGACCTTACCCAGTGCAGGCAAGACCCCCACATCATTGCGCTGGGCCCGGTGTCGAAGGGTGCCAGGGTGATCAGTATCCGGTTCTACGCCCCAGCCACGTAGTTGCTCGAGGGCCCAACTTGCACTGCGCTGATCGTGGCACTGGTTACAGGCGTTGGGTGCTCCAGTACTCAGCGTCAGCTCGGGTCTGGGTATACGCATGCTGTGATCTCTGCGCCAATCGACACCCATGTACAGCTGCGGTGGCATATGACAAGCGACGCACTGACTGCCCTCGCTACCGGCCGTGTGGCGGTGATGTTTGGGCGTGTCGAACTGGTCAGGTTTGTGGCACTGGCCGCATACGTTATTACCCTGTGCTGTTAGCTGGTTGCTGTGGGGATCATGGCAGTTGCTGCATACCACCCCCGCTCGGTGCATTTTGCTTTGGATAAATGACCCGTAGACAAAGACCTCATCGCGTATTTGCCCATCGGGCCAGTACAAGTTCGGCTCGAGTAATGCCAATTGGTGGGTGTCGAGTAAATCGGCACCGTAATGGTAGTCACCCAGGGTACTGCGTCGGGCATGGCAGCGACCACAGGTATCAACTTGTTGTTGGTTTGTCAGTGGCTCGACACGTTCGGCGATGTTGGCACCCTCTTTGAGGTGCCACCGCCCAGTTGCTTTCAAGCTCATGGCGAAACCCGCGTGCTTTGCAGTGTTAAGGGCGCGTTTTTCCGCGAGTGCTACGTGTTTTACCCCCGGCCCGTGACAGCCTTCGCAGCCCACATCGATCTGTTTGAAGGTGGTGTCAAAGGTGTCGGTTGCTCGGTTGTAGCCTTTTTGCACATCGGTGCTGTGGCACTCGGCACAGCGGGTGTTCCAGTTATGGTATGGCCCTGTCCAGTGCAGCGGGTCACCGGCCACAATCGCTTCGTTGGGGAAAAGATGGTACCAGCGCTGCCCACCGTCACTGGCCGGCCGTGCATCCCACGCAATTGTCAGGGCTTGAAGCCGGCCACCGGGCAAGGCTAGCAGTAACTGCTGCAGTGGATATACGCCAAACACGTACTCGACTTTGAAGGTTTGTAGCTCGCCGTTGGCGTTATCGGTCTCGACCCAGAAGGCATCATCTCGACGAAAAAAACGGCTGGTAATACCGGCATAGTTAAAGCTTGCATCATTGAAGTTGCCCAATACGGTATCGACCGTGGCCACTTGCATAGCAAGGTCATGATGGGAGCCTTGCCAGTCCTTGGCTTGTTGCTCGTGGCAGGCAGTGCAGCGGTCATTCCCCAGCCACTGATCAGCGGCCGCGCTTTCGATGCTGGTCGGTAAGCTCAGCCAACAGACTATCAACGCCAGATGGGGGAGACGAAACAAGGCCTGACAATGGCCAGCTGAGAAAGAGCGTGTCATATCGTACCGATGGCGTAGCAAACCCATGCAGGCAGCGTTATTTAATGGTCCCAAAGCTCGCTACAGAGTATATCGATAGGCTCGCGTGCGCCATTGGCTAACCATTCGGCAAGGCGAGCGGCGACGTCACTGAAGTGCACTTTGGGTGCCTCCCGTGGCCGCTCGAGCCAGGCCCGGGTATGGGCGCTGTCAAGTTGGTGCATGACTGACGCGTAACCCAGGGATTCTAAGGCCGCCGCATTTGATAGCTGCTCCATTTGCCCTTTTAGTGGTCGTGTCAGTACCGGCTTATGCCATTGCAGACATTCACTAATAAGCTCAAAGCCACTGTTGCAGATGACCCCTTTGCAGCGTCCTAGATCCCGCTTAAAGCCTTTGATGTTGGCCCTGCGACGACCGACATTGCCTCTATCCTCGTCGATGATGCCATTGGCATACTGAACAAATTGCTGCTCTGGGAAGCTCTGTAGCCACTGGCTAATCTGCGCCTGATCTTCAAAGGGTAGATAGACAAGAATCAGGTCGTCGGGTGGTTCATTACTCAGGGCGGGAAGGTCGAGAATGGGCGGCAGTACATGACTGTCGAACGCTGCCCAATGCAGTCCTACCGGCCGACTCACCGGTGCGAACCGCTGCATGATACCCTGCTGGATTAGGGAGTTCCCAGCCTTAGGTGTGTTGGCACCAAAGGCATACTGATGACCAATACCGATAACCTCTCGACGTTGACGCCGACCCGCCCAAGCGGTTACGGGCTCATAGTCGGTAACAATCAAATCGAACGGCGATAAGTCCAGTGCGGCGACATCACCCATAAACTGCAGCACATTGTTGCGCATGGCGGTCTTTCGATAGCGCAAACGACCGGCCTCAGTCACAAAGGTCAGCCCTTGTCGGTGCTGATAATCCCCAAAGATGCCCATGTCGAACAGCTGATCTTTTGGCCGCCCCGACAATAGCCAAGTGACGTTGATGTCGTGGTGGGCGAGGGCCTCGGCCATTGCGCGGGCACGACTAATATGCCCTTGTCCAGTGGCCTGAACGCCGTAGAGAAGGTTCACAGTAACGGGGCTTAGAGTAGGCCGAGTTGGCTGGCGGTTAAGACGGCAATACTGCTACCCATAATGGCACCCGCCAGGGTATCACCGGGAAAATGTACCCCCAACAAGACCCGAGAGAGGGCGACCGCGCTGGCCCAGATATACATAGCGATGAATGGGCCGCCAAAAACGATGCCGGTGCTGGTCGCTAGACAAAAAGCCGCCGATGTATGGCCCGAGGGGAAGCTGAATTTATCGGATGCTTGAATGATACTGCGGAAACCGGGCACAAAATCTTGGGGCCGACGGCGGCGCAGGGTATTTTTCAGCACGAAGTAAACAAGGCGCTCAACGAACATGGCGCTACCTAATAACACGCAGTAGGCAGGCAATTGCTCGGTGCCGATCAGGGCTAGCAGAGCGGGCAGCGCAAGATGAAGCAGACCATCACCGGTGCGGGACAGTATTTTTGCCATCGAACGCAGCAGGGTTCGCTGCTCGCCGTGTCGGAAAACCCGGGCGAACAGTTTCGTATCAACCTGTTGCAATGTTGCCAAAATAGCCATCCTCACAGCATGTCGACTTCGTGTAACAGTATTGTGACGGTTGTTTGGCGATTTTGTGAACAATTCGCCCGCTGGTGTTTGGCAATTTGCCACTGTGACGATCTGCGGCGCTACACTCCACCTTCTTCGTTTCGTTTGGAATCAACACATCATGCACATAGGTATATTGAAAACCGATGCTGTTCGTCCCGAGTGGGCATCACAATTCGGCGAATATCCCGATATGTTTCAGCGCCTGTTTTTAGCGGTCGATGCCACCCTTAGCTTCACTGTTTGGGATGTTGAATGCGGGGAGTTACCCGATGACGCCAGCTGCGTCGACGGCTATGTCATTACAGGCAGCAAAAGCAGTGTCTATGACGACAAGGCCTGGATTCGTCAGGCTGAAACGTTTATCCGTGAGTTGCACGCACAACGACGCAAAGTCGTGGGTATTTGCTTTGGCCACCAGCTGATTGCGCGCGCCCTTGGGGGTGTGGTTGATAAGTCGACCAATGGCTGGGGGGTAGGTATTCATGAATATGAGCTGCTCCATAGTCCGGAGCAGGGTCGTGGCAAGCTTAGTCTAATAGCTTCACACCAAGATCAAGTTATGGGGTTGCCGCCGGGGGCGGAGATTATCGCTAGCAACAGCCACTGTCCTATCGCAGGCTTCCGAATTGGTGACCATATACTCACCTTTCAAGGACATCCTGAGTTCATCCCAGAGTACGCCCGGGAGATTATTGGTTTCCGCCGGCAGATGATCGGCGATACCCGCGCCGACGAAGGCTTAGAGACATTGTCTAGTCGCACCCAAGAGGGACCTTGGGTAGCCCGCTGGATATTGGACTTTTTGCGCGCGTAATACTTACCAGCTGCCCTCGTTGGGCATCGACAGCCAGGGTTCGCTGGGCGCCAAGGGAGACCCTTCCTGCAGTAGCTCAATGGATATACCGTCGGGGGAGCGCACGAAGGCCATACGTCCGTCCCGAGGTGGTCGATTAATGGTCACCCCGCCATCCATCAAGCGTTGGCAAACCGCATAAATGTCGTCAACACGGTAGGCGAGGTGGCCAAAATTCCGACCGCCCGTATAGTCCTCAGGGTCCCAGTTCCATGTGATTTCAAGAAGCGGCGAGCTGTGTGTGGCGGCCCGCTCTGCATCGGCGGGCGCCGCTAGGAAAACCAGGGTGAAGCGGCCCTGTTCATTGTCGTAGCGCTGCACTTCTACCAAGCCCAGCTTGTTACAGAAGAAATCGAGAGTGGCATCTAAATCGGATGCTCGGATCATGGTGTGCAAATAGCGCATTCGGAGCCGGTCCTGTTGGGTGTGGGTTGAGTGTTTGTGTCGCTGAAGGGATCTGCCCTGTTTGAATTGTTACTGTGCATCAGCTTGACGTAGCTGCCAAGGGTTGGTGGGTTAGCCCCTTGAGCGCTCGGCTTGAAACCGGTACCTTCGCCGGCTGCTGTAATCATCGGCACACTGACCAGATGACGGGTTCTATCCTACACCCGTGCCTGCCTTTCCCACGACACGACTCGGCGAATGCCGCCAAGGGACACTGCTATGTGGTTTAAAAATATTCGCCCGTACCGACTGACCGAGCGCTGGGGTCTATCGGCCGATGACCTCGAGCAGCGATTGGGCAGCCGGCCTTTTGTACCCTGCCGTCCCACTCAACCCCAGAGCAGTGGTTGGGTCTCGGCCCTGGCTGATAGTGCCGATACTCTCGTGCACGCCGCCGGACCTTATTGGTTGTTGCGTCTTAAACGGGAAGAGAAGTTGTTGCCAACAACGGTTGTGCGCGAAGAGGTCAATAATCGAGTCGGCCAAATTCAGGTGGCAGAGGGCCGAAAGGTTTACCGTAAAGAGCGTCTGACCATTGCCGATGAGGTAACCCAAGACTTTCTTCCCCGTGCGTTCAGTCGATCGAGTGCTGTCGAGGCATTGGTCTGTGAGCGCGATGGTTGGCTTTGGGTCAATAACGCCAGCGCACCCCGTGCGGAAGATTTTTTGAGTCTGCTCCGTGAGGCATTGGGCAGTTTGCCCGCGGCACTGCCGACGACCCGCCAGTCACCGGCTCGAGTCATGAGCGAGTGGTTATTGCACAATCAGCTACCGTCAGATTTTAGCTTCGGCACCGAGGCCGACCTGGTGGAGCCGGGAGATGATGGCGGTGTGGTTCGTGCTCGAAGCATGCTGCTTGATTGTGATGAGATACGCTCTCACATTGAGTCGGGGAAGTATGTAGAGCGGTTGGCGCTTAATTGGCAAGACCGTTTAAGTTTTATTCTTGGTTCTGATTTGGTGCTGCGCCGACTCAAGTTTGGTGAGGAATTGGTGGGTGCCAATGACGATATCAATGACGATATGTTGGCCCGTCGAGATGCGGATTTCCTGCTAATGAGTGAGGCTATCGGTGAATTAATGCCGTTGTTAGTTCAGGCTTTTGGTGGTTTGGAGGAATAGTGGCGAGCATCAAACCCGGTCGCTATCGACACTACAAGGGCGGTGAATATCTGGTTATAGACGTGGCTCGTCACTCGGAGACCGAGGAGTGGCTGGTGGTTTACCGCACCCTATACGGTGCACGCGATCTGTGGGTACGGCCCCTGAAAATGTTCACTGAACAGGTCACTGTCGATGGAGAGTCGATCCCCCGATTCCAATGGCAGGCCGACAGCTAGTGGCCTAGTGGTCGGCAGACTCAGCCGCGATTCCACTGTTGTGACATCACAATATAGAAGTACGATGCGGTCCAGGTAATCAGTACAAACCCCGTTAGCGACTCGATGGCGGCCAGCCAACGGATATGGCCCTGTGCCACGATGTCGCCGTAACCCACTGTGGTGAAGGTGACATACGAGAAGTACATGTAATCGCTGATATGGCCACTGAATTCCCCTGCCAGGGCCCCTTGATCGAAACTGATCGATAGCCAGTAGCCAAAGGCGAATAAAGCCACTTCCAGTGAGTGCGCCAGTAATATAGCGGCCACACCAAAAATGATTCGTCCCCGAGGCCTCAAGGGTAATAGGGGCATATCATGGGATAGACGACTCAATACCTCGTAATGCAGAAATACGGCTGCTGCCACCAGTGCGATGTTGAGCAATAGTAGTAGGAACAGATGATTCATTGCGTATCACAAACTCCTGGTGTCGCACGGCTCGTCACTGCTAAGCATATAGCAAAAGGTGCCGGTCCATGAGCGGCGCCCACTACATGCTACTAAGTGCACTCAGTTTTGCCATTATGGGCGTCATGGTAAAACTTGCGGGGGCCACCGGTTTACCCGTTATGCAGATCATTGCCGTGCGCGCCGTGATTTCGGTGGCATTGTCCCTAGTGGCCATTCAGCGCGCCCGCGTACATCCTCTGGGCAATCGGCGTTGGCTGCTTCTGGCCCGGGGTACAGTGGGCTTTCTGTCACTGAGCTGCGTGTTCTATGCCATTTTGCACCTGCCTTACGCTCAGGCCACCATTCTGCAGTATCTGCATCCGGTATTCACAGCGGTATTGGCCTATTGGCTACTGCGAGAGGTGCCCGAGCGGGCGACGGTTATTTGCGTATTGCTCAGCTTGGTGGGTTTGGGGGTGATGCTGTCACCCACTTCGGGGCCGCACGCCCCAGCGATGCCATGGCTCCCAATAATCGCGGGTTTGGGTGGTGCCTTCGGCAGCGGGTTGGCCTACACCTTGGTGCGTAAATTGGCACCTTTTGAACACCCGGCGGTTATCGTTCTGTACTTTCCCATGGTGTGCGTACCTGCCACGCTACTGGTGGGTGCCGCTGACTTTATCTGGCCAACCCCTGTGGGGTGGGCAGCTATGTTGGGGGTTGGGGTCTTTGCGCAGTTGGGCCAGCTGGCACTGACCTACGCCATGGGTCGCGATTCTGCCAGTCGTGCCGCAAGCCTCAGTTACCTACAAATTGTCTTTGCCGCGGTGTTGGGCGCCTTGTTCTTTGGAGAAATACCCAAGCCGACAACCCTCTTGGGCGCAATGTTTATTTTGCTGGGTGCATTCGCTGCGCTGAAACTAAGGCGCCACACCTCAGGCGCTAGGCAGTAACTGGGCCAGTGTGGCTTGCAAGGCCAACTCTTGGCGCATCAAATCCACTTCCGCATCCACCGACTTTAGGTGGGCTTGCAGGGCCGCGGTTTCTCGGTTGATCAACAGAAATAGGTCGCTGACACCGGCTTCGAATCGCTCCTGCTCCTGGCGTTGTAGCTGTTCAGCAACCGCTTCTTGTTCACGACTGATAGCCAAAATACGGCGTCCGTAGTCCAGGGCCTCAAGGGATAGCGCCACATCCCGTCGCAACTGATCGGTTAGGACGACGCTCTCGAATTCGAGTTCTCGGACACCGGCTGCGGCAATGGACTCACGGGCACGGGCAGCTCGCTGACCGATTGGCACTGAAAATGACAGGCCAATGATGGAATCGTTACCGGTCAAGGGCTCTATGCCTTGCCCGATGTCCCGCGCTACTTTCAATTCAAGATCGAGTTGCGGCAGTACTTCGTTGCGGGCTAATCGCTGCTGATTGCGCGCTTGTTCTAGCTGCGCATTCAATGCACTGACGCTCGGATGTTGTGCAATTTGATCATCAAAGGCCGACAGGTCGATGCTGGGCGCTTTGTAGGGCCAGCCAATATCCTGCGGTGGTTGGCCCATTGCTTGTGGTGTTGCCATGGCGCTGTTACTGACCCGCCAAAAATAGGCAAGTTGTTGCTTGGCTAATTCGAAGCGTTGCTCGGCTTCTCGCTCCAGCAGCTGCCGCCGCAACAGGGTTGATTGAAACTCGGTCAAGCTGATTTGGGCCAGGTCACCGCTGTCTACCCGCGCTTCAATGCCGCTAAAGCGCTCTTGGGTAATTCTGACCAAATCCCGAATAACCCCCAAACGGCGGAAGCTTTGGTACCAATTCAGGTAGCTCGATACCCCCGCATAGACCAGTTTATTGAGTTCGACATCTTGCTTTGATTGGGCGGCCAGTAGTTTCCATGCGGCTTGTTGCAATTCAATGCGACGCTCATCCAGCACACGATTCTGAAGTAGTGACAGCCGAATCCCCATGCTCGCTTCACCAAGATCGAGGGTATCGAACTCTGCTTCGTAAACGGGAAACTGACCACCGGCGATGCGGTAGCTACCGAATAGCTCACCATTCATTGCCGCGATAGGCTGGCTAATGGTCTGTTTGGCGTAGCTGCCGTCGTAATAGCCCGAGGCGCGCACCCCGGTATCTTGCGTGATACGCGCGTCAAATGCCGCATCCGCCACCTGCTGCAATCCTGCGGCTTGATCGGTACGGGCAAGGGTGGCCCTAAATTCCGGGTGGTGCCGAACAATGCCCTCAACCAGTTGCTGCACGGTCGGTGCGCTTATCGTCTCTTGCGTGAGCGCCACTGACTGGGGCTCGACGGCCTCTTTGGGCCCATCGGCCATACTCAAGTTGGCCGCCAGCGCTAGCGCAAGCGCGGCGATGGGGAAGCGATAGGCCATTAGGGTTGCCCGTTAACTGCGGGATTGATGGGCGGGAAGTTGTTGAGTTGACGCCAAAGTTCGTAACCCAAGCGCACCTCCTCAAGCAGCACCCAGCCTCGCACTCGGCTACCCAGACGAATATGTTCCTCATCGGGCCAGGGTACCGCATTCGGGTCTGGCTTTACCCATACCCGGAACTGGCCCTGTTGATTGGCCACCGGCTCCACGAAATCGACGATACCGCTGAACGTTCCCACCGCCAGATCAGGCCAGCCGCTAAACTGGAATACCGGCCAGCCATCGAATTGGAGTCGCACCTCACGTCCGGGTTGAATCAGCGTGGCATCGAGGCCGTTCACTGTTATCACCGCCGACCGCTTTACTCCGTCAGGAATAAAGGAGGCCACCACATCACCGGGTTTCAAATAGGTGGCGGTGCCTGAGGACAGAAGCCGCAAAATGGTGCCCGCCATTGGCGCCACCTTGGTTTGCAGCGATTGCCGAGCTTTTTGAACCTTCAGTTTGTTGAGCTCGGCGTCAATTTTTGCAATCTCGGCTTTGATCTTTTGAATCTCAAGGTTAGCTTTTTCGATATCCCGTTGAGAGGTCAGCCCTCTTTCTTTCAAGCCCAGCTGTCTTTTTAGATTGTTCTCTTCGGTGGCCAGCGCGGACTCTTGAGCTGCTTTTTGCTGTGTTGCCGCCTGAATTTGATTTTCGAGACGCTCGATAAGTGCAGGGTCTGCGTCGACCAGTGTGACCACCGGATCACCGGCCGCCACACTTTGGCCTTCCCTAACATGCCACTCTTTCACCTGACCAGGCACCAAGGCTGAAATAGCCTGGATACGCTGGTTGGGGTTGAGGGTGTCTACCACCCCGTCGCCATAGGCGGTTTGAATCCAGGGCACAAACCACAGCACGCTTGCAACTACCACAACCAGGCCAAGCAAAAGTGCACTAACTACCCGATAGACATTGGGTAATCGAACGCGCTTAAGGGTTTCCATATGCGCAAAGTAGTCTGCACGAAAGTCAGTCATCACTTTGCGCCTCTGGGCTGCTATTAATGGGGGTTAAGTGCAAGCAACCGTCAAAGAAACGGTTATCGGGATAGCTGGTGAAATACAGCACGGTGAAGGGTTGTTGCTCAAGTACCTGCATAATGTGTTCGCGGGCATGTCCCAGTACATTGTCAAAACGCTGATTGAGGACCAATACTTTAGGGTGCGCCAGAATCGCCGCAGCCAGTTTCAATAACAGCACTTCCACGCTTTGGAAGGGTGCACCCAAGACCGATAAACGGGTATCGAGACCTTCGGGAAATTGCTCTACCACCGACCAGAGTCTGACATCCCGAAGCACCGTCATAATGTCGTGGGTACCGGCATCGGGCGCCGACAGTCTGAGGAACTCCCTTATTGAACATTCGGCAATTAAATTGCGGTCGATACTATGAATGACCTGGCGAACTTCATATTGATCGAGGTCTGCCAGAGACTTTCCGCCCAGGGTGATCCAGCCCGATTCGGGGGTTTCGTGGTAGCGAATGGCATTAAGCACTTTGCGCTGAATCCAAGCCTCGCTCGCTTGGACAAACATTTTCTGACCACTTTGTAGTGTAAGGTCGACTTGGCAAACTCTATCTCCTCGACGTACTTGCACATTGTGGAACTCGAGGTCGCCGGAGGTGGGCTCTGCGCCCCTAACATGTATCTCGGGCTCTTGGGGAACAGACAGCAGCTCGGTGATCTTATCCGCGGCACCGTACAGTTCGTAATAGGACTTTAGATAGCTGACAAAGCGCGATAGGTTCTGAAAGATGGTGGCCATGATGAGCTCTGCCGCCACCAGTTGGCCAATAGACAATTGCCCTCGGCTGACTAACCAGCCACCTAACCCCAACAGGGCGGCACTGCCGAACGCCGATAACAGCAGGAACATAATCGCTTGGGTGAAGGTGTAGCGAAAGTGATTGCCGTGACTTTCAACGAAATATTTAGCGTTTGCGTTGGTGGTTTGTGCCGCTAGATCAGCGTGGCGGCTTGCCTTGAAGAATTCATGGGCTACTTCGACGTCACTGAGCCATTTGGCCATGACATATTTACTGCGTGACAGCTCCAGGGCGGTTTCTTTGGCCCGATAAGCCCAAATGCGCCAAATCGCGTACATAATCACAATGACGATCATGTTAAAGAGGAACAACCATTCGTGATAGAACGACACAAGCGTAAAGCCCACTAGCATTTGCAGCACCAGTGTGAAGCCATCGACCATTAACCGCGGCACATTTTTTTGCAGGGTCATGATGTCGAAGTATCGGTGGGTGATACCAGCGTTGCGGCGGCCCTCGAAGAAATCGTGGGGTGCCCTAATCAATCGGTAGCTCATTTCTGCGGTGAGCCGCGCATACACCCGCCGCTCATAGAGCTCCACTATCCAGAGTCGCAGCGCGCTGAGAACACCGGACACTAAGAGCAGCAAGCAAAGGGTAATTGACAGAACGACCACTGCCCGCATGGACCCTATATTAGCGATGGTGTTAATCAATGTTTGAACAGCGATGGGTACAGCCAGCGTCATAAGGCTGATGGCCAGACCATAGATGATGACGACATTGAGAAACTTTGACTCCGGCGCCAATAATCGGCGCAAGCTACGTCGCGTTGCTAACAGATCTACTGCTTTTTTTCCCATACGGGGATGCATCTCCAGTCATAACGCGCCCCTTCTGGGGCGCACTTGCCGCCATTTTATACGGAGGTGGGGTTAGGAAGGATTGTAGAGTGTGATAGAAACGACGCTGATATCCCTGTCGAAAGCCGTAGCCGAGTCTTGTCCGTATCATCCGGTTGATATGACTCATGGTGGTGATTGACTGACACAATTCCGCAATAGGTGTTGTCTTAACATCTTGATTAATGCCAGCAACAAAAAAGGTGTGGTTTCGTCATGAAAACACTTAGAAATTTTGCAACGGTGCTCGATCACCAAACGGTCATCGTTACCGTGCTGGCCATCGCGTCAACCTATGCTTGCCAACGGTTCAACATACTCGCCGAGATCCCCACGGGGTTGATTGGCTTGGCGGTGGTTTTTCCCATTGTTTTCTCGATTAACGCCGCCTATAAGCGTCGCGAGGACGCACTGATGTCGTTCTCGGGAATTAAGGCGAATGCGGTCTCGCTCTATTACGCCCACCGGGATTGGGTACCCGGCGATCAAGCCCCTAATTCTGACCACCGTCATCGAATACGAGCGCTTATTGAGTCTCTGCTGGTAGCGATTAAGCAAGATCTGACCAGTGGCGCCGAGCATGTCCAGGATTTATCGAGGGTTTATGGGGTGTTCTCGGATATTTCCCTGTCCCATGAGCAGTTGCGCACGGGTGGTGTCAGCGGCTCTGAGTTGTCCCGGGCCAACCAATATCTCAGCAATATGATGCGTGACTATGAGTTACTCAGGAATATTGCCATGTACCGAACGCCTGTGACCTTGCGCGCCTACAGTAGTGTCTTCTTGAATCTATTCCCCATCGCATTCGGACCTTATTTCGCCTTTCTGTGTGCCGAATCGATCGCGTTTCCCCAGGTGGGCTACGTTGTGGCGGTACTCTATAGCTTGGTGCTGGTGTCCCTCGACAACCTACAAGAGCACCTCGAGGACCCCTTCGACGGGGTTGGCAGTGACGATATTGTGCTTGATGCAGCACCTACCTATCGGCCAATACTAGAAGGATAGTTTGCGCCGCTATGCGCCGTCTTAAACGTCGCAGAGAGGGTTTGCTTCTCGTTAACGCTCCCGTCATATGGGTTCATCAAACGAAACGAGTGTTTCATTTCATTCCCGATTTGATCGTTAGTTTTTAGCACCCGAAAAACTCGTTCGGGTTTCGGGGGACAAAACGCCGTAGGCACTTGGGAAGTGTGGGATGGTGCCCAGAGACGGAATCGAACCGCCGACACGGGGATTTTCAATCCCCTGCTCTACCAACTGAGCTATCTGGGCC